>NZ_JAWOCL010000181.1:0-3862 GCF_046483825.1 Sodalinema sp. | reverse complement strand
TTGCAATTTTTCTTGGCTACAAACGGCCCTACGGTATCTTTCTGGTTGCCCTCTTGTTTGCTGCAGCCGAACTTGCAGCTCAGAGTGCCCAGGGAATTGCATCCGAACCGTTGTCAGTTAAGATGGAAGTTTCGAGTTTCCACAAACATGCAATTTTATCGCAGACATTATCCTGCGCGACATTGACTTTAATCCGTTAGACATCAATTAAGGAGCCTGCTTTGGTTTATACGACACTAAAAACAACCAAGTCGGAAGAAATCTTTGCCGCTGCCCAAAAACTTATGCCCGGTGGCGTGAGTTCGCCGGTGCGAGCCTTTAAATCCGTTGGCGGTCAACCCATCGTCTTTGACCGAGTTAAAGGCGCCTATGTTTGGGACGTCGATGGCAACCAATACATTGACTATGTTGGCACCTGGGGGCCAGCCATCTGTGGCCATGCGAATCCAGAAGTCATTGCCGCCTTACGGGAGGCCCTGGAGAAAGGAACCAGTTTTGGCGCTCCCTGCTACCTGGAAAATGTCTTAGCTGAAATGGTCATTGACGCCGTTCCCTCCATTGAGATGGTGCGCTTTGTCAACTCCGGAACCGAAGCCTGCATGGGGGTATTGCGCCTGATGCGGGCCTTCACCGGGCGCGAGAAAATCATTAAATTCCAAGGCTGCTATCACGGCCATGCCGATAGCTTCCTGGTTCAAGCCGGGTCCGGGGTCGCCACCCTAGGCTTGCCCGACTCTCCTGGGGTTCCGAAGGCGGCCACCAGCGCCACCTTAACCGCGCCCTACAACGACCTCGAAGCGGTGAAGGACTTGTTTAAGGACAATCCTGATGAGATTGCTGGGGTCATCCTCGAACCCGTCGTCGGCAACTCTGGGTTTATTCTCCCCGATGCCGGGTTCCTGGAAGGCCTGCGGGAACTCACCCAAGACAACGGCGCATTATTGGTCTTTGACGAAGTGATGACCGGCTTCCGGATTTCCTATGGGGGCGCTCAGGAACGCTTCGGGGTGACTCCCGACTTGACCACCCTCGGCAAAATCATCGGTGGCGGCCTACCCGTTGGGGCCTATGGTGGTCGCGCTGATATTATGTCCATGGTGGCCCCCGCTGGCCCCATGTACCAAGCCGGAACCCTCTCGGGGAATCCTTTGGCCATGACCGCTGGGATTAAGACCCTCGAACACCTGCAAAAATCCGGGGTGTATGAGCAACTGCATGAGAAAACCAAGCGGCTCTCGGATGGGTTACTGAACGCCGCCCAAGAAGCCGGCCATACTGTCTGTGGTGGCTCCCTCAGTGCCATGTTTGGCCTGTTCTTCTGTGAGGGACCGGTGCATAACTATGAGGATGCTAAGCTGTCGGACGCTACGAAATTTGGCAATTTCCACCGTGGTATGTTGGAACGGGGAATTTATCTAGCGCCGTCTCAGTTTGAAGCTGGGTTTACGTCCTTAGCTCACAGCGATGAGGATATTGACCGCACCATCGCCGTGGCCCGTGAGGTTTTCGCGAGCCTCTAACCCTCGCCAAAAAATATCGCAAAATGAGAGGGGGCAAACTCCCGGAGTTTGTCCCCTCTGACGGCTTGATTCCCTCGTAGAGATGAGGGGGATACTCATAGAATCAGCCAGAACAGACAGGACGAATTAAAAACCCGAAACGCTTACACTGTAGGCGTTTTATTTGTTTTTAGCGCCAATGCTAAAGAGTTGTCCGTGAACTCTCAAACGTGAACTCTGGAGCCTTAACTGTTGGCATCCGCCGTTACATCAGGAAGCAACTCTAGGAAAGCATCTAAGTCCGCCACCGTTTCTTGGTAGTTTCTGGCAGCGCTTTTATAGTCTGCGGTTTCAGCGGCTAGGCTAATGGCTTCGAGGTGACGGAAGACATCTCGGGCTAACTCGCGGCCCCGAGGTTGGTCTTGGGGGAGTAGATTACGGTTAAACAGGGTCATATCCTGACGAAGCGTTCCCAGGGGACCATGGATAAAGTTGTCCACATAGATCCAATCCTCGGCTTGGATGAGTTCTTCGAGTTCTCCCATGCGATCGCGCATTCCTTGGATATCACTAGCATAGGACTCCAAACGCTGCACCAGATCCGGGGTGTAGGTGGGAGCTTGGGTTTGGGTTACATCGCCACAACTGGCGAGAAACAGCATCATCACGGCCAGCAGACTCAGTAGGAGGGAACGAGAACGCGAGCCTATGCCAAACATGGATTTAATCGACTGCATTTTAGACATTATTTTAGACATGGATTCTCTGCAAACTCGATCATTCTACCGAAATTTGGACATCTGCCCCAAAAGCGGCGATAGAAAATGGTTTGCGGCGCGTCAGTAGGTTAAAATCAGGCTTGGCAGGATATGGCGATCGCCCCGATGGTCGGGTCGTCTGTTAGGAGGTTCACTTGAACGTATTAGTTATTGGTAACGGTGGTCGTGAACATGCGATCGCCTGGAAATTGCTTCAGTCGAAGCGCGTCAACAAGGTGTTTTGTGTTCCCGGTAATGGAGGCACAGCCCGCCTGGCGAACTGCTTTAACCTGGCCATGTCCGTCACGGATTTTGAAGGTATCGCTCGGTTTGCTCAGGTTCAAGGTTGTCCCTTCGTCGTTGTTGGCCCTGAATTACCCCTAGCGATGGGTATTACCAACTATCTGCAAGAGCGAGGCGTGGCCGTGTTTGGTCCAACTCAAGCCGGGGCGCAGCTTGAAGCCAGTAAAGCCTGGGCCAAAACCCTCATGGTCGAGGCCGGCGTTCCTACCGCTGAATCAGCCACCTTTGAGCGTCAAGATAGCCAAGCGGCTAAAGACTATGTGCAACGTATGGGTGCGCCGATTGTCGTCAAAGCCGATGGCTTAGCGGCCGGGAAAGGGGTCACCGTAGCCCAAACCATCGAAGCGGCCCACGCCGCCATTGATGAGATTGCCGGGGGACGCTTCCAAGACGCGGGCCAGACTCTGGTGATTGAAGAATTTTTGACGGGCCAGGAAGTCTCCGTGTTAGCCCTCTGTGACGGTAAAACGGTGGTTCCTTTGCTGCCGGCCCAAGACCACAAACCCATTGGTGAAGGGGATACCGGAGCCAATACCGGCGGAATGGGCGTCTATGCCCCCACCCCAGTCTTATCGACAGCCGGGATGGAACAGGTCCAAACGCAAATCCTCGATCGCACCCTGGCGGCCCTACAAGAACGTGGCATCGACTATCGCGGTATCTTATATGCTGGGCTGATGGTCAGCGACTCGGGAGAAATTAAGGTCTTAGAGTTTAACTGTCGCTTCGGTGACCCGGAAACCCAAGCGGTGTTACCGTTACTCGAAACTCCCCTCGATACCCTGTTACAGGCCTGCGTTGACCAAACCTTAGCCCAACAGCCTCCCCTAGAGTGGAATCCAGGGGCCGCCGTCTGTGTGGTGATGGCCTCAGGGGGCTATCCCGGAGACTATGAAAAGGGTAAAGCTATTAGCGGAATTGCCGAAGCTGAGGAGGCGGGTGCGATCGTCTTTCATGCCGGAACCCAACTCAAACAGCAACAACTCCTCACCAGTGGCGGACGGGTGTTAGGGGTGACGGCGGTGGCCGAAAACTTCCCTGGGGCGATCGCCGCCGCCTACGCCGCCGTAGACAAAATTGAATTTGAAAACGCCTATTTCCGCACCGATATTGGCTATCGGATTCGTTAACCCTCGCCGAAATGGTCATCAATTGACGCAAATCTCCCCGCTCTAGGTCTGCGATTGAGACGGGGAGATTTTTTTAACCCCCTTGACAACTCATCAATTTTGTAATTAAGTCATCGATTTATAACGGTAGCCTAGGCTACATTTGCAAACCGTCAATTCCTCTAGGATACAG
>NZ_JAWOCL010000073.1:0-13053 GCF_046483825.1 Sodalinema sp. | reverse complement strand
GGCTGAGTCTCTCAATGTCTCTCCCCTCATTGCCCAAATCCTCATGGAACGGGGCTTAGAGAGTCCTGAGGCGGCTCAAATTTTCCTGGAACCTGACAGCCTCGAACTGCCGCCACCCCTTCAGGATTTCCCCGATTTAGCCCTTAGTCTCGATCTCATTGTGGAGATGATTGAGACGGAACGGGCGATCGCCATCTGTGGGGACTATGATGCTGATGGTATGACCAGTACCGCCCTACTGTTGCGGGCTTTGGGACGTTTGGGGGCAAATGTCGATTATGCGATTCCCAGCCGCATGAGCGATGGCTATGGCATTAACTCCCGCCTCGTGAATGAGTTTGCTGAGGCGGGGGTGGGGTTAATTATCACTGTCGATAATGGCATTAGCGCCTATGGGCCGGTTGAGGAAGCCCGAGAATTGGGGATGGAAGTGATTATTACCGATCACCATGATTTGCCCGAGGTGATTCCTCCCGCCAGTTCCATTCTTAACCCCAAAATGGCCCCAGAGAACTCTCCCTATCGCGGTATGGCGGGGGTGGGGGTGGCCTATATGTTGGCCATGCACCTCGGAGAACATTTTGGACAGGGGGATGCGTTCCGACTTCCTATGTTGGAATTGCTGACGTTGGGAACGATCGCCGACTTGGCCCCCCTCACCGGCGTCAACCGATATTGGGTTTTACAGGGGTTGCACCTCCTGGCAAATTCGCAAATTCCGGGCATTCAGGCGCTCGTGCAGGTGTCGGGAGCAAGGGACAATGGCAAAAAAGCCCTAAAACCTGATGCCATTGGTTTCCGCCTCGGTCCTCGCATTAATGCGGTGGGGCGCATTGGTGATCCCCAGTTGGTGATTGAGTTGTTGTCGACAGATGACGAGGGGATCGCTTTGGAACGGGCCATGCAATGTGAACAGATTAACCGCACCCGCCAGGAGATGTGTGAGGAGATTGAACGGGAGGCGATCGCCTGGAGTGATTCGTTGCGCGATACCCTCCCTGAGACAAGGGTTCTGGTTCCCCTGCAAGCCAATTGGCATCATGGAGTAATTGGTATTGTCGCCTCCCGTTTGGTGGAACGCTACGGGGTTCCGGTGTTTATCTGCACCTATGAGGATGAGGAATTGCAACAAGTGCGGGGTTCGGCGCGGGGGATTCCTGAATTTAATGTGTTTGAGGCTTTGGACTATTGCGGGGATTTACTAACCAAGTATGGGGGACATCCGGCGGCTGGGGGGTTTTCGCTCCCGGAAGCCAATTTAGAGGCCTTTCGTCAGCGGTTGAGTGAGTTCGCCTGTCAATGCTTGCAGCCGGAACATCTCAAACCGTTGGTTCGACTGAGTGGGGAGTTGGAGTTTGAGGATCTCGATTTGGAGCGGTTTGAGGAGGTTGAACAACTGCAACCTTTTGGAATTGGGAATCCCACGCCGGTGTTTTATTCGTCTCAGGTGCGGGTTTTGCAACAGAAGACGGTGGGAAAGGGCCATCTGAAGCTGGAATTGGCTCAGGGGGAGTCTGAGACGTCGATTGGGGCGATCGCCTGGCGTTGGGGTGAGTATTTCCCCTTACCCAGTCCCCTAGATTTAGCCTACAAACTGGGGGAGAATGAGTGGCAAGGACAGGTTTCGCTCCAGTTAGAGGTGGTTGGCGCTCGTCGTCCTGAGGGCGTGGTTTGGGAGTCTCGGACGAGTGAGGAGGAGATTCCCGAGGCCACGGTGATTGAGTCAACGGAGGTTGCTTCGGCTAAGGCTGAGGAGGCGGTGACTGAGGCGGGGGACACCCTACAGCGGTTTGAGTACCAAAATCGGGTCTATTTCTGTGGCCTCTACCCTCATGGGGAAACTAAAGAACTCCGCATTCGTAATGATCGCGGTCAAGTCTTGGCGGTGAATCAGGGTAACCAAATGGGCCTGCTGGGAACCTCGCGAGACAATGCTCGCTATGTCGATGTGCGAGAACGGCGATTTTACGATTTAATAAAAGCAGCCCTGGCGGTGTTAAACGGCTCGTCGTCTTGATGCGGTTGTCCCAAACTCGGGAACCAATTAGCGAAAAGCCCGATGGCGATCGGGCTTAAGAGATGAGTCTCAAAGTCTCCTCAAGGTCTCCCGCTTTAGAGGTCACCACCCCGGAAGGCGAGGAGAAAGATCACCACGGGTCCCGAAACGAGAATTAAACCAACAAAGGTGAGTTGGAAAATGGGTTCCCAGTTGATTGATGTGAGTGCTGATGTTAACGCTTCCATAAAATCCTCTCAAACAGAAAAAACAGGGTCGATATAAATCGCGGGAAATGCCGTTTAATATCTTACTGGCTGATGGGTCCTAAATTTTAAGAAACTTTACAAAAGTATAAATCCGTGTCCCGTCAGCCTTGGGGGCGATCGCCCCTGACGACCCACCCCTATCATCCCTTGGAGTTTCCACCGTGGCAACCTGGCAATGTGTAAAACAGTGTGGCGCCTGCTGTTATCTGGCCCCTGAAGAGCGTCCCGACTTAGAGGAGTATCTCTCCCGAGAGGAACTCCAGCTCTACCTGAGTCTGGTCAAGGACGATGGCTGGTGTAAGCATTATGACCACGATACCCGAGAATGCGGCATTTATGAGAAACGCCCTGGCTTCTGTCGGGTGGACGCCCAAGAGTATGAGCAGCGCTATGATATTGATCCCGAGGACCTCGATGAGTTTGCCATCGACTGCTGTCGGGAGCATATCGAGGACATTTACGGCGATCGTAGCCTAGAGATGATACGCTTTGACCGCGCCGTCGGCAAACCGCGAATTTTGCGCCCCAAAGCCGATTGCTGACCGCTCCCAGAGACCGAACCCTCAAACCCCATGTAAAATAATATGATGTTTGTTATCACGCCGCATCTGTGAAAGCTCCCACCCCTTCCCCAGTCCAAGACCCCCCAGAGCGTACCTCTCCCTCGACGGGCAAAACCTCCAAATCGATCCTAGGGATTTTCGGCTCGACCTTTATCACTATTTTCTTGGCGGAAATGGGGGATAAAACTCAACTGACTACCCTGCTAATGACCGCCGAGTCTGACGCGCCCTGGGTTGTCTTTTTAGGAGCCGCTTTAGCCCTAATTACCACCAGTTTAATTGGGGTTCTCTTGGGGCGTTGGCTCGCCAATCGTGTCTCGGAAGAAACGATTGAAACCTTTGCCGCTGTCATTCTTTTGTTTATTGCCATTCTCCTCCTCGGAGAAATGGTAAACCTTTAATGTTTAGGACGATTAACGATGGATTGGGATTTACTCGGATTAACCTTTATCGCCGTTTTCCTCTCAGAACTTGGCGATAAAAGTCAATTGGCTGCGATCGCCCTCAGTGGCAGTTCTAAATCCCCTCAAGCTGTCTTTTTCGGAACCGCTGGAGCCTTAGTTTTAGCGAGTTTTCTCGGAGTGCTTGCCGGGGATGCCGTCGCTGAACTTCTACCCACCCAAATCCTCAAAGGTTTAGCCGCTCTCGGGTTTGCCTTTATTGCCCTGCGACTACTTTGGAAAGACAACTGATCGCCAACAGTTAATCGCCAACAGTTAACAGTTGATAACACGAAATATCGACCTCGGCAATCTTGACATTTTCACAAAACCGTGGTAAGGCGTTAAGGAGGCATGGTAAAATTCGCCAAAACTGAGGTTGCTACAATGAAGCTATTGCGCCCTCAACGTTGGCTAAACTTCCTGTCTTTACTCCCAGGAACTATCTTGACGGTGCTGACCATTGCCGTTGCCTTTCTGAGATTTTATGATGAACAAGACTTCAGCCTCCTCGGATACATCACCGAACCACGAACCTGGAGCAACCGACTCACTGTGGCAGCCTTCCTGGTGGCAGTGGTTAATTTCGGCGTTGAGTGGAACCGTCGAAATCGAGAAACAGACCGCCTGGCTCAAGAAAAGCAACGAAGAGCTGAGGAAGAGCAACGAAGAGGCGAGGAAAGAGAACGAGCGGCTCGCCGAGCTAGAATCGAAGCTCGATGCCGTGCTGCCGAAATCCGTTTCCAATTAGACCCTAATTTAGCAAATCGACAAGCCTTAGAGGCCATTTTGGCGGTTTTGGGGGAATATGGAGACACTTTGTAGACTCTCAACGAACCCTCGTGACTGACGCTCTCCAACCACTCCAAGACCAACTCCAATCTCTCTGTCGCCTTGATGTTCTCAATCAATGGCGACAGGCTCATGGTTCCATATCCGAGCCTCTTAATCCTCAGACTTGGCTCAATTGGCAACCGGTTACACTCAATGAGCGGGGACATATTCCCTGGAGGCGCGGCAAAGAGGAACTTTGGTTAAGTCAAACTCTCGTCATTCCTAAGTCTATAAATGGCTTTGATGTGAGTCGATTTCGCCTCTATTTATCATTACGATGGTGGGCTGATTTTGCTCAACTTTATCTAAATGGAATCCTCCACCGTACTGGAGATTTGTTTGACTGTTTTGGTCGGATTCTGTTAGATGAGTCTGTTCAACCGGGGCAAACGCTTCATGTAGCTCTCTATTTGGTGAGTCCTAGCCATGATGATGGGGCGTTGGTTACGTCAGATTTAATCTATGAAAATGAGCATCTTGATCCTGGTTTTGTTGCAGATGAATTAGCGGTTTGCCGTCAGTTTTGTTCTGGATTTTTTAATAAAAAATTGAATACTTTAGTGATTCCAAATTTCGAACTTTTACCGCAAAAACAAGAACAATTTCTGGAAGAATTACAGCAGCTACATGAGCAATTAAATGATGTGTTTTCCTCAACCCAGGGAACTTTATACTTGATGGGTCATGCTCATTTGGATATGGCTTGGCTGTGGGAGATTTCTGAAACTTGGACGGCAGCACAACGAACTTTTAAATCTGTTTTAAACTTGCAAACGCAATTCCCGGAGTTGGTTTTTTCTCATTCTTCGGCGGCGTTATATGACTGGATTGAATGCCATAGACCTGACTTGTTTGCAAGCATTAAAACTCAGGTTGAGCGAGGCGTCTGGGAGGTTGCGGCGGGATTGTGGGTGGAACCGGAGTTAAATCTGATTTCTGGGGAATCTATTGTTCGCCAAATTCTTTATGGGCAACAGTATGTTCTGGAGAAGTTTGGTCAGCCGGTGCGGGTGGCTTGGCTTCCGGATAGTTTTGGCTTTTGTTGGCAACTTCCACAGTTGCTAAAACAGGGAGGGATTGACTATTTTGTGACCCAAAAGTTGCGCTGGAATGATACAACGGAGTTTCCTTATGATCTGTTTTGGTGGGAAAGCCCAGATGGAACTCGGATTTTGAGTTTAATGTCTGCCCCGATTGGTCAAGGAATTGAGCCGCAACAGATGGCGAGTTATTTGAAAAGTTGGCAAGACAAAACGGGATTGAGTGATGGTTTGTGGTTGCCGGGGGTGGGTGATCATGGCGGTGGACCGACTCGTGATATGTTGGAGGTGGCGAGGCGTTGGCAAGGGTCATCGCTGTTTCCTAAATTGGCGTTTTCTTCGGCAACGGATTATCTCGATCGCCTCCAAGGTCAAGTCGATGCCACTTGTCCGGTTTGGCGCGATGAACTCTATTTGCAGTTTCATCGTGGCTGCTATACGACGGAGGGCGATCGCAAACGGGCCAATCGCGAAGGAGAACGCTGTCTCTACCAGGCCGAAGTCTTCGCCTCCTTGGCAACGATAACCGCCGAGGTTCCCTATCCTGGGGAGAGTTTGGAGAAGGTTTGGAAAGACTTACTCTTCAATCAGTTTCACGATATCCTCCCCGGTTCGACGATTCCTGAGGTTTTGGCGGAGGCGAATCGTGTCAGTGCGGCGGGATTGGCGACGGCTAAGGCGATTCGCGATGGGGCCATCATGACGTTGTTGCAAGGCCTTCCCGCCTCGACGCCTCCTTATCCTGAGGCGATTCCGGTCTATGTGGTTAACGCTCTGACTTGGTCGCGATCGCAGGTCGTCAGTCTTCCCCTTCCTAACTCTGACAGGCGGTGGCGTGTTTGCAACCTCTGCGGCGAACCCGTACCCAGTCAGCGGTTTCAGGGAGAGTTACAGATATTGGCGGAGGCGGTTCCCGGTGTGGGTTGTGCCAGATATTGGCTCTATATAGATGAAGAAGCTCCCCAGGATAACCTATCTTACCACACAACTCGCGCCCCTGTCCTGGAAAACGCCAATTTGCGGGCTACAATTGACGCAGAAACGGGTAATATTCAGCAAATTTTTGACAAACGAAATCAACAGGAACTGCTCAATTCTCAAGGGGGTAATCAGTTACAAGCGTTTCGAGATCAAGGGCAATATTGGGATGCTTGGAATATCGATCCCAACTATGAACAGTATCCCCTCAATCCGCCAGAATTAGAATGCTTCGATTTCCTAGAATCGGGGAACTTGCGTCAACGGTTACGAGTGGTGCGTCGTTTAGGAGAATCGAGAATTTGTCAAGACTATATCCTCGACAAAGATGCGTCTGTTCTGGTGATTGAGACTGAAATTGATTGGCAAGAACGGCAAGTTTTGTTAAAAACGGCCTTCAATTTTGCCTTTAATACGGATATCGCCAACTATGACATGGCCTGTGGTACGATCGCCCGTCCGACCCAACCCCAAACTCCAGCCGAAGCCGCAAAATGGGAAGTTCCCGCCCTACAATGGGCCGACCTATCCACAAGGGATTTTGGGGTGAGTCTGCTACAAAATTGTAAACATGGCTATGATGCCAAACCCAATCAATTGCGACTGACCTTATTGCGGGGTTGTCAATGGCCCAATCCTGAATCAGATCGGGGTATCCATCACATGACCTACGCCATTTCTGTCCATCCAGGAGATTGGAAAACCGGCAAAACTGACCATCGGGCCGATGAACTGAATCAGCCGTTACGGGTCTATACTAATATTACCGCTTCGGGTGGCGATCGCCCCCCCAGTCAGTCCCATCAATGGCTATCTGTTGCGCCAGACTCTCTCAAATTGATGGCCCTCAAAGCCAGCGATCGCTATCCGAACCAATGGATTCTTCGCGTCCACGACCGTCATGGAGAAGCGCAACAGCTTGCTCTCGGCGGAGTCTTCACTGAGATGACCCGAACCCGCGTCAATCTCTTGGACGAGACGCAAGTTGGTAATGAAACGATCGCACCCTGGCAAATTGCCAGTTTTCGGTTACAATCGCAGCAAAACTTGACTGGACAATAGATTGGCCTCAATTTCGAGTCCATCACCTCTGAGAGAGACGGGAAACTAGAGTCAATCAAGTCTGAAGTTTCGTTACTAAAACTACCCCAAAGCCGCCCTAGTGCTGCATACTCAACTCGTCATCGTTTATACCGTAACAAGGACAAGCTGCCGTGAGAGAACACAAACGAATTGGCATTCTCACCAGTGGTGGGGACTGTGCAGGCTTAAATGCAGCTATTCGCGGCGTCGTTCGCTGTGCGCATCAATATGGTTGGGAGGTTTTGGGAATTTGTCAAGCCACCAATGGCTTAATGGCTGACCCACCTAACGCGATTCCCTTAACCATTGCTAATGTTGACCCCATCTTAACCCGAGGGGGAACCATTCTCGGAACCACCAATAAAGGGAATCCCTTTGCCTTTAAACTCGTTGATGGAACTGTTTGCGATCGCAGCCAAGAGATTATCAACGGCTATTATAAACTGGAATTAGATGCCTTAATTGGCATCGGCGGCGATGGCAGTTTAGCGATTCTGCATCGTCTGGCTCAACAAGGAAAATTCAACTTTATCGGTATCCCCAAAACCATCGACAACGATGTGGGCATTACCGAGCGCTCTATCGGCTTTGACACCGCCGTAACGATTGCCACCGAAGCCTTAGATCGACTTCACTTTACCGCCGCAAGTCACAATCGGGTCATGATTTTAGAAGTCATGGGACGAGACGCGGGTCATATTGCCTTAAACGCCGGAATTGCCGGTGGGGCCGATGTGATTTTAATTCCCGAAATTAACTATAAACTCGAAAACATCTGTCAAGGCATTCAAAACCGACAAAAACGGGGTCAAAACTACACCTTGGTGATTGTCTCCGAAGCCGTCTGTACCGAATCCGGGGAACACATGACCAAAATGGAACAATTCGGAGAATGTCGCCTGGGGGGAATTGGTCAATATCTCTCCGATAAAATTGGTGAAGCCACCGGTGCAGAAACTCGTGTGACCGTCTTAGGCCATATCCAGCGGGGGGGGATTTCTTCCCCCCATGACCGTTTGTTGGCCTCAGCCTTTGGGGTCGCTGCCGTTGAGGCGATCGCCCGCAACGAGTATGATGTCATGGTAACCTGGCAAAATCGCGAAGTTATCACCGTTCCCATCGCCGAAGCCATCAAAACCTATCGAGTGGTTGACCCAGAAGGAACTCTTGTCAAAACGGCTCGTGGCTTAGGAATTTGTTTAGGTGACTAATTCAAGTTTATCATCCCCCAAACCGGGTTAGTCGAGGAATCGTGACCCATCGCCGGGACTCTCTCTCTGATGAATTTGAGATGACTTATTTTACGGGTTATACTCAAGCCATAGCCAGCCAATTCAAGTCCAGAGTTGCCCGAGTCCCGGCTACGGTGATAACGTTGAAACTATCAAGAATGGATTGAGAACTCTTCATGGCCGTGTACGAGGATCGAGAAGCCTTTATTCCCTATCGACTCAACGATCTCGTTGATTTTTGTGTCAACGATGGTCAACTCAGTCCCGAAGATTGTCAAACCTTTCGAGACTTTGCCCAAATTTTGGCATCTTACTATCATTTTCGCTTTAAGGACTACGCCACTCAAATTTTAAATAACTACGCCGTTTTCAACCCAGATCGAGATACCCATCTCCTCAGAGAACCGACTGCATCTGACCTAGAAACGATGGATGAACAGGTGGTTAGTCAGTTCCGCCGGGTGTTGAAAGGGGCCAACTACATGGAACTCTCCGATGAGATGTTACAACAAGCCTTAGAAGAAAGCTCTTTGGTGGATTTACAAACTCATGTCAACTTTGAGGATTTTGACCGCTTTGTTTGTTTTTATCGTGGCGATATCTTTGAAACCGTTGAACTCAAAAAATGGATCTTTTGGACAGAAACCAAGAAATTAGACATTTTGCAGCGAGTCGTTATGCTAATTCGCTACAAAGGCAAAAAGCATTTTCAAGCTCAGGAAATTGACCTAGAAGACTTAAAATTTATTCCCGGAAAAATGTATGTCTATCTCTATAAAAATGTACCAAAACCCGATCTTGAACTGTTGTTTCCCAACGTTCAAACCAGTATGACCCTTAAAGATCGCCTACTTTTTGGTATTCCGGCGATCGGGGCCGCCGTTCCCGCCATTTTACGGATTCTTCCTCAGCTTTTACTGGTTCTCAGTGTGATTCTTTTCCTAACCGTTGGCTCGCCGGATATTGACGCCTTACAAGCTGACGAAGAAGATGTCGATAACCTGCTTCCTGTCCTCCTCGCCGTTTTGTCCTTAATGGTTGCTTTAGGAGGATTGGCCTTCAAGCAATATACCAAATATCAGAGTAAACGGATTAAATTCCAAAAAAAAGTCACCGACACCCTATTTTTCCGCAACATTGCCACCAACTCCAGTGTCTTTAGCAGTCTCATCCAAGACGCCCAAGATGAAGAATGCAAAGAAGTCCTGTTAGTCTATTACCATCTTCTCATCCACCCCAAACCTCTGACTCCTGATCAACTCGACGATGAAATCGAACAGTGGATGGAGGCCCGCTTCGGCACAAAAATCGATTTCGACATTCACACCCCCCTCCAGAGTTTAGAAACTCTGCGCGGCGGTCCCCAAAATACCCCCCTTCTGACCTATGATGAGCAAGGCTGTTGTCAAGTCTTACCGCTATCGGACGCTCAACAGGTCATCGACTGGGTTTGGGACCGCATTTTTGACTACGCTAACGTTTAAGGCCCACGTTTAGGCAACGCCCATCTTGTGGCATTTTTTGTGCAATTTGTCAAGAGGTAGCTCGCCCAAAACTTCGCGAACTGAATCATCGCCCATCTTGTGGCATTTTTTGTGCAATTTGTCAAGACCAAACTTGTTGAAAAATAGGCAAGTTTGGACAAATTCTTCGTTACAATCAACTCGGTTCCTGATTCAGAAATAACCCATTATGGATGTACAAGCCGCCGTGGCCTGGAAAGCCGGCGAACCCCTAAGTTTAGAAACCGTCCAACTCGACGGCCCCAAAGCCGGAGAAGTGATGGTAGAAATCAAAGCCACTGGGGTTTGTCATACCGATGCCTACACCCTGTCTGGCGATGACCCCGAGGGACTCTTTCCCGCCATTTTGGGGCATGAAGGAGCTGGGGTTGTCGTGGACGTAGGCGATGAGGTAAAAAGTCTTAAGGTGGGCGATCGCGTCATTCCCCTCTACACCCCCGAATGTCGCCAATGCAAATACTGTCTCAGCGGCAAAACCAACCTCTGCCAAGCCATTCGTAGCACCCAAGGCCAAGGCGTCATGCCCGATGGAACCAGTCGTTTCTCCCTCAACGGCAAAAAAATCCATCACTACATGGGAACCTCCACCTTCGCCAACGTCACCGTTCTCCCCGAAATCGCCGTCGCCAAAATCCGCGACGATGCACCCCTCGACAAAGTCTGTCTCATCGGTTGCGGCGTCACCACCGGCGTTGGGGCCGTCATCAACACCGCCAAAGTCGAACCCGGGTCTAATGTCGTCGTGTTCGGCTTAGGAGGAATTGGCCTCAACGTCATACAGGGTGCCCGTCTCATCGGGGCCAACCAAATCATCGGCGTCGACCTCAACCCCGCCAAACGTCCCCTGGCCGAGAAATTTGGCATGACTCATTTTATTAACCCCAACGACGTCGACGACGTGGTAGCCGCCATTATCGACCTCACCGACGGCGGGGCCGACTATAGCTTTGAATGTATCGGTAGCGTCAAAGTCATGCGTCAGGCCCTCGAATGCTGTCATAAAGGCTGGGGAGAATCAGTCATTATCGGCGTCGCCGGGGCCGGCCAAGAAATTAGTACCCGTCCCTTCCAACTGGTGACGGGTCGCGTTTGGCGAGGAACCGCCTTTGGTGGGGCCAAAGGTCGCCGGGATGTCCCCAAAATTGTCGATTGGTACATGGATGGAAAAATCGACATCGATAGTCTCGTCACCAACATCATCCCCATCAACCGCATCAACGACGCCTTCGACCTCATGCACGCCGGCGAGGCCATTCGTACCGTCGTCACCTTCCCCGAATCATGACCCTAACGCTGACAAAAGACAGTCGTTCCTTTGGCGGAACCACTCAGTTTTATCAACATTCGAGCCAAACCTGTAACGCACCGATGGGGTTTTCCGTCTATCTTCCCCCCCAGGCGGCCCAGCAGCCGGTTCCAATTCTCTATTGGTTATCGGGGTTAACCTGTACCGAGGAGAACTTCATCAGCAAAGCCGGGGCGCAACGGCTGGCGGCGGAGTATGGTTTGATGTTAGTGGCCCCCGACACGAGCCCCCGCAATTTGGGATTAGCGGGAGAAAATGACCGTTGGGATTTTGGGAGTGGGGCCAGCTTTTATGTGGATGCGACGGAATCTCCTTGGGCGAATCATTATCAGATGTATTCTTATGTCACCGAGGAACTCCCGGCCCTGATTGCGGAGAATTTCTCGGTGGATACCTCGCGTCAGAGTATTTTTGGGCATTCGATGGGGGGTCATGGTGCCCTGGTTTGTGCGTTGCGTCATCCCTCTCGCTACCAGTCTGTGTCTGCGTTTGCGCCGATTGCTGCCCCGATGTCTTGTCCCTGGGGGGAAACGGCGTTTCGCGGCTATTTAGGGGAGAATCGCCAAACTTGGTCGGCTTATGATGCGAGTGAGTTGGTGAAAACTGCGGCTTGGCGGGGTCCGATTTTGATTGACCAGGGGGAGGCGGATTCGTTTTTGGCCCAAGGTCAGTTATTACCTGAACGCTTTGAGGCGGCTTGTCAGGAGGCTGGGGTGGACCTGCGGTTACGGCGGCAACCGGGGTATGACCATAGTTATTATTTTATTGCGAGTTTCATGGAAGACCATTTACGCCATCATGCCGAGGCGTTGGAGTGTCTTTGAGGGGAAAGGCAATAGAAATAAATCCACCCCTAACCCCTCTCACCGAGGGGATTTGGCGTCCCTACGGCTTGAATCAAAATCGGTTTAAGTTCTTGTTGGACAGGGACGTGACAACGAGGCCCGCAAAGCGGGGTTGTCACAACAGTCCTGGGAGGATGCCAAATACCCCGATGACCCACCCCGCCCTTCGGGCACCCCTCCCTGGAGGGGATTTTCCTCTGGTTTCCCCTCTTGGGAGGGGTTGGGGTGGGTTCTTCCCCTCTTGGGAGGGGTTGGGGTGGGTTCTTCCCCTCTTGGGAGGGGTTGGGGTGGGTTTTCCCTCTTAGGAACAAGATCTGGTTTTGCAATTGGAAGTCTAAGGTTGAGAAGTCACGCGGTTGGTGAATTATTACGAATCCACTCACGAATTGCTATAAGTACTCCATCCGTCTCGTGGATGACCTGCCAATTTGTAAATCGCAAAAATCTAATTCCCAAGGTTTCCAAGCGTGCTTGTCGATATTTATCTTGTTCTTGCGCTTCTTCACTCTCATGGGATGACCCGTCAATTTCAATAGCCAACATCAATTTCTTACAATAAAAATCAACAATATATTCATCAATAGGACGTTGTCTGTCAAAGTCAAAACCTTGCATCTGCCCTCGTTTTAGGTGATTCCATAGCTTGACTTCGGGAGCGGTCATGTTCTTGCGCAACTGCCGTGCTGTTTCTTTTAGTTTTGGATTGTAGGGTAAGATTTTGGGCTTCATTTTATTAAACCAAAATTTTATGTTTTTTTAGGATATTTAGGTATAAATAAGTTTGGCGGATTTTTAGTCTTAATTCGTCTCCTGTCTCCCCTCTTGGGAGGGGTTGGGGGTGGGTTCTTCCCCTGTTGGGAGGGGTTGGGGTGGGTTCTTCCCCTCTTGGGAGGGGTTGGGGTGGGTTCTTCCCCTCTTGGGAGGGGTTGGGGGTGGGTTCTTCC
>NZ_JAWOCL010000048.1:0-11195 GCF_046483825.1 Sodalinema sp. | reverse complement strand
AAGCAACGGTGGCACAGACATTCCCTCCTTTGGCTTAGACAGTTGCCTCTACCCTAACAGCCGATCTCTATTCGTCCAAACCTTAAAGAGACCTTAAGAATGGTCATGGGAATGGGAGGAATGATGATCATAAGCCCCCGTTTCTGGCTGAAAGGGGAGGGTTTGTAACCTCACCGTCAGGCCGAGATGCTGCAACAAATCCGCCAAAACCGGATCAGGAGACAACCGCAAATACTCCGCTGTCACCTCTAGGGGAACATGACGATTCCCCAAATGATAGGCGGCCCGCAACAGATGCAGGGGTTTAGTGGCGGTCACGGTGAGGACGGGTTCAGGTTTGGCGCGAATCTCCACCTGGTGCTGCTGCGTCTCATCGAGGAGGCGATCGCCATCCTGGAGAACCGTACCACGGGGCAACCTCAGAAACACCACCTCCCCGGAATCACAGGTAAAGCGATGACGGCTACGTTGACGGTCTTGAGCCGTTAAACTCAACTGTAAGATGGCCGAGTCATCGGCTGAGATCGCCGCACTCGCACCGGGATGCTGTCGCTGGGTTAACACGATGGACATAACTCAGATCGCTGGCTGGCTGGCGAACAGTGTCATAATGCTATTGAGAAGCTGCTCGGGTTCGATGGGATGGATTAAACAGATATCCGCTCCCTGCTCTTGACAGGCAGCTAACTCCTCAGAGTCGAGTGGATCACTCATGAGGAGAATTTTCAGGGATTCGGTGTTGGGAAGTTGACGTAACAGCCGGATCAGTTCACAGCCATCCATCCCCGGAAGTTGGCGATCGATCATCACCGCCACGGGTTTCAACATCTTAATCTGTTCTAGGGCCGTCGATCCGTCCAACATCCAAACGGTATGATAGCCCGCCGCTGTGAGGAGGTCACAGATGAGGACGGCTTCGTCTTCTTGATCCGCCACAAGCACCACATGGCCCTTACGGGGGGGAAGGGGAATCGGGGGAGGGGGTGTGGGCTGAACCTCACCCCCTGTCGAGCGATGACAGGGAAGGCGTACGGTAAATTTGGAGCCAACCCCCACTTCGGAGTCCACTTTAATCAGTCCGCCATGCAGTTCGACGAGTTGTTTGGTGAGGGCTAGGCCCAGGCCGGTTCCGCCATATTGACGGGTGTAGGTGGACTCGAGTTGACGGAACATTTGGAATAGTAGCGATCGCTGCTCCTCAGGAATCCCAATTCCTGTATCGGCCACTTCAAACACCACTGTGCGATCGTCTTGCCAATAAATTCGTAATAACGCCTGGCCGCCGGTGGCGGTGAATTTGATGGCATTGCTCAGGAGGTTAAAGAGAATCTGCCGTAGGCGATCGCGATCGGCACAGAGACGGTCTTGATGTTCCCGTAACTGAAGATCAAGTGCTAGATGCACCCCATTGACGGTGGCTCGATCCACCATCATGCAAAACATTTCTTGAGCCAATTGAGTGAGGGAAAATTCGGAAAAACTCAAGACGGTTTTACCCGACTCATTTTGGGATAAATCGAGTAAGTCGTTGATCAGTTCGAGCAAATGCTCGCCACTGTTATAGATACTTTGGATATAGTCCCGCTGTTTGGGGGTTAAATTGCCAAAAGACCAACGCAATAGGGTCGAGGACATCCCGATAATGCAGGTGAGGGGGGTTCGCAGTTCATGGCTGACGGTGGCCAGAAAGTCGCTGCGCGTTTGGTTCGCCACCTGGGCCGTGACGAGAGCATCCCGTAGGTCTTGGGTGCGTTGTTCAACCCGCTGTTCGAGGGTTTCTTTTTGTTGCTGAACTTCGGCGTAGAGTTGAGCTTGATAGATGGCGACACTGAGATGATCGGCGATATGTTCGAGAAATTCCTGTTCTCGGGGTTGCCAAACGCGAGGGCGATCGCATTGATGGGCCAGCAAGATTCCCCAGAGATGGCCCTGAATTCGGATGGGAACGCTCAGGTGGCTTTGAATCCCTAACTCTTGTAGATAGGTTTGGCTGTTTTCGGGGAGTTGGGAGTCGTAATCCTCAGACCCAAACATGAGGGTGTCTCCCCTTTCGTAGCGATCGCGGAATTGATTAAGAAACTGCCAATGTTGGCTCTGTTGACGGGAAAGAACCGAGGTTAAGCCTTCATGGCGTAGGGCTTCGTAGGTCATGCAATCTCGGCGGCGGCCGGGGGGAGTGCCGGTGTGGTCGTCCTGATTGTAGTTGTCAAATTGATAGATACAGAGGCGATCGAGTTCTAAAAAACGACGGACGCGAGCGACCGTATTGGAGATCAACACGGCTAGGGCAACACTCTGACAGGTTTGGGTTGTCACTTGGTTGAGGAGTTGCTCTTGCTGTCGATGGTGTTGCAGAGCATCTTCAACGGGTTGACGGGTTGTGGCTGGCTTGGCGGTGTGAGGGGAAGGCATGGCAGGTCTTGAGGGACTGCGATCGCTGATAAATTGGGCCAAGTTGAGGGTCACTTGACTGTGATAGTCTGGCTGCTGTTGATACCCTTGCAGTCGTTTCAAAGCTCGATTGCGCTGAGGCGTTTTCAGAGGACAGTCTTCGAGGAAGGTTTGCAGCTGATCACGCTCCAAGCTAAAACCAACGGTTAGTGGGGTTTCATCTTGGGGATTGGCCCAGACAATGGCGCAAAACTGGGGCGAGACACCGAGGGTAAATTGACCCACATGAGGCAGGGAATGAACCCGTACCGCACGTTCGGTTAAGACGATGGCCTCCTCGTCATCATTTCGGGCGGTTTGTTCAACCCAAACTCGCAAGCTGTCAAAGGTTGCGAGTGGGAGTTTTTGCTGAGGTAGACGGGGATGGAAACTGTCCATAATTTAGGGAAGGAACATCAAGCAGCAGCGTTAACATCTCAGCGATCGCTCGATTGTGCTCGATTTTGGGCATTATCTTGGGCATGATCATGGCCATGATCTTGGCTATGATCTTGGGCATCATGATGTCGGGGGGACGATCGCCAGGGCAATGGAATGTTCCAATTGGTTCAAATTATGGCTCCCTCCTGTGCCATTCGGTTGAGACTGGCTAGAGTGAGGAGATCGGCGATCGCTCTACTGTGATCCTAGTCTGAGTTTTGAGTGCCTTGTAAAACGATCGCCTAAACTTTGCAATTGTTGTAAGCTATGCTGTGATGGCCTCACCGGCACGGGTCAGGATATCGCTAGGAGGCTTGAGTCTTTGTTAACGTTTCTGAGTCGGCTTGGCCGGCTAAAAGACGCTGCCAGAGATCCTCGGGAATGTCTCCGTCTATTGAGTTGAGTTGAGCGTCGAGGCGAAAGGTTTCGCTAAAGGCCTCAATGATAGCGGGAACCACGTCCGGGACAGTGAGATCCGGTAACCACTGCTGTAGACTGCCCACGGGGCGATCGCTGATGCCACAAGGGACGATATCGCGAAATCCTTGTAAATCGGGGCAAACATTGAGGGCGAAGCCATGACAGGTGATCCAACGACTTACCTGAATGCCGATGGCCGCCACTTTCTGGCCCTCCAGCCAGACTCCGGTCAGGCCGGCCACCCGTTCCCCTTGCAGCTTAAACTGAGCCAAGGCCAGAATGAGACTGGCTTCGAGCTGGCGTAAGTACTCATGCAAATCCGGTTGATGTCGCTTCAGGTTGAGGATGGGATAGCCCACCAGTTGCCCTGGACAATGGTACGTGACTTCTCCCCCCCGTTCAATTCGATAGACTTCCCGGTCTGAGCATTCAGGGTTAAACTGTAAGAACTTCGCATCCGCTCCTCGTCCTAAGGTATAGACAGGGGGATGCTCCAACAACAATAAAACATCCTCGAGTTGAGGATTATCGCGGCGGGCTTCAAATAACGACCGCTGAAGTTCCCATGCAATTGAATAAGGGATCAAGCCTTGGAACCAGAGAATATGAACTCGTTGCCGTGAGGTGGTACTAAACATCATCAAAAAAAGCAAGGGGTTTTCAGCAAGAATCGTGGCTAAAATCGGTAAATCCAATCACGAATTGTCAAGGATTGCAAAGGATTTTAAAGGGACGTTCAGCCTCCCGACGATTCACAATACAATAAGGGTAAGGAAAGCAACGGGACAGATTCACCCTCCCCAGATAACCCTCCAAGCAGAGTACTGACTCATGAAGGCGGCAATCCCCGCCCCGCTGGACTTTCAGCAACCACTTGGATATTCGGTCACGGAGGGCGATCGCCCCTTGCTTTTTAGAAAATCGGTTATCGAGCGGGAACTTTACGACATGAAATTAGTTATCCAAGGCAAGAATTTCGAAATCACCGACGCGATTCGCGAGTATGTCGATGAAAAGATCGAGAAAGCGGTGAGTCATTTTGAAACGTTGACGACCGAAGTTGATGTTCATTTGTCCGTCGCTCGTAATCCTCGCATTGCCGCAAATCAGTCAGCCGAGGTGACGATCTACGCCAATGGAACCGTCATTCGCGCTCAAGAAGGAAGCGAGTCGATGTATGCCAGCATTGATTTAGTCGCTGACAAGATTGCTCGCCAGTTGCGCAAGTACAAAGAAAAACGCAATCGCAAGTTGCACACTCAAGGCAAAACCACCGAGGTTTTGGCGGACGTGGTATCCAACTCCGATGGCGTGACGGAAGACTTAATCGGCGATCGCGCCGTGGAACTTCCCCCTGAAGTGGTGCGTACCAAATATTTTGCCATGCCGCCGATGACCGCCGACGAAGCCTTGGAACAACTGCAACTGGTTGACCACGATTTCTATGTGTTCCGCAACCGCGACAGTGGAGAAATCAACGTCATCTATGAACGCAACCATGGAGGCTATGGTGTGATTCAACCCCGCAAATCCGGAGAAAACGGAGCCGTTCGCGCCAACGAAATGTCCAAAGCCTCCTAGATCAATCACTCCTAGACGATTATTCAGCTTCTGATTGATGCTCGACAAGACCTAGGACGGTCAAGGTTTCCCAAACCCTGGAACGTTCGTTGCCCTTCCTCTCCATCAACCCGAGGGGAAGGGGTCAGCGGGGCGACCCCCAATCGAGACCCCAATCCTCTGAACTTGCGAACGTAGCGATTAAAGCTGATAGGGACTGGTTTGAGTCACATCGCGGCTGCTGCGTTTCGCCTTCGATTGAGATTTGGCCTTAGACGCACTGCGGCGAAGCGCCTCTAGGCGAGTTTCATACTGTTTACGAAGCCGTTTCTTAGGCGTTTGCTCAATCAAGGTTTTTAAAGCACTGCCCAAACTCTTATAGGCATTGGGGAGCGTATAGCCAAAACGACTGGCGAGGGCGATCGCCTTCTCATCAGCCTCCAACAACTCTTGCAGAGCCTTGTCGCTGTTATTCTTCTGATAGAGACGATACCCCGACACACCACAGAGTCCTAACGCCAACAGCAGTAGAACACCATCTTGAACCCAGAGTTCGCCCACAGCGCCGCCCAAACCAATCGCTAGCGCTGCCATTTCCCAGCCTTCACGGGGAATCGTATCGTTTTGGATGCGAGCCACCTCATGCCAAAACAGCAAATTGCGCTGGTCCAGGGCCAAATTTTCCCACTTCACCAAATCGATGGCAATTTCAACCTCATCCCGGCTCAACTCCTCACAACGAAGCAAGGGAGGGTCAATTTCCGTCGTTTTCTCAACCGTTACCCAACTTTGCAGTTCCGGGGGTAACAGTCCTCGAAGACGACGTAATTCATTAATTTCAGCTTTCGCAGCCGAGGTTACATAGGAGGTCATAATGTCAGAAATATGGCAGTAGTCGGCAGAGTCAACAGATTGCTAACGAGTCTATGCTTTAAATCCTAGCAAATTACCAGCGTTTTGAGCTTTGCCAGGCCGTCAGTAGCCCCAAGGCGATCGACAGGAAAATCCCAAGCCAGAGAACCAAGCCCGGCATAAAGCTCAACACCGTCAGACCTCGCAAGATCCAAATAACTAGGGTTAAGCCCACCACCACCACAAAGCAACGAAAGAGCAGAGAATCCGAGACAATTCGCATGGGGACAACGGGAGGGGTTAAGGCTCATTCTAGCAAATCCCGTGCCTGAGGCTGTCAGACAGTAGCTCTGCGCTAAGCTAAAGGCGAATAGCTCCCACTCCCTTCGTCCCATCACCCTCATGCAACGCTCACGCTTCCGCTTGTCCCTCCTGTTCTCTGGACTGGTCCTCGGTGGTTTTGTTCTCACTGTTAGCCTGCCCGGATTGACGGCCGACAAGATTACAGCAAGCTATAGCCTATTTGAGCGCTCCATCTCCGTCAACGCCCTAGAAACCTATGCCCGAACCGGCGAGATCGGACGGGACTTAGCCCCCTACATTCGCTTTGCCCCTCCTGAACTGAGAGTCAACATCCGTGACGCCTTATTAGCGCGGGCTGACGTGGATGCCGTGGCCATCTCCCAATTTCTCTACACCCCTCAAGGAGAAGCCCTCTTACAGCGACTCGGTCAAGCGATTCAATTGGGATCGGGGCGATCGGGATATTTAGGCTTGCGTTCAGCCTTGATTTTAGCCGCCGCTGATGAGGCAGAGGGCCTGACCTTGCTCAATGTACTGCGCTATTTTCCCACAGAGACCGTACGGCTGGATTTTAACCAAACCCTGCGTATGGCCCAGGAGTTACAGGGGTTAATCCGAGACAATAACCAGGCCGTAGCCACGATTGAGAATCAGTCGTTGTTAGAAGCCCAAGACAACGGTGAGTTAATCAGTCCCTTGAAGAATTTGAGCGAGTTGGGAGACTCTTCCTGGGACGTGACCTCCTTAAACCTGCGTGATGGCGATCGCACCCCCCCTTGGGGATATTCCTTTGGGATTGATTTGTACCTCCCCCGACCAGCTCAATCTGCCCCCATTGTGGTCATCTCCCACGGCTTAGGCTCAAATCGAGAGTCCTTCCAATATCTGGCCGAACATTTAGCCTCCCACGGCTTTGCCGTGATCGTTCCCGAACATGCCGGCAGTAGTGCCAGACATATGGAAGCCTTGTTACGAGGCCGCGCCCAGGAAATTGCCCGTCCTCGGGAGTTTATCGATCGCCCCCTCGATGTCAGCTTTGCGCTCAATAGCCTAGAAAAACAGGCCATCACCGATCGCCAACTGCGCGATCGCCTCAACTTTGACCGAGTGGGCGTGATTGGCCAGTCCTTTGGCGGCTACACCGCCCTCAGCCTAGGCGGGGCCACCATCAACTTTCCCGAACTCGAACGTCGCTGTGGCATCACTCAACAAAACCGATCCTGGAACGTCTCCCTATTTCTACAATGTCGAGCCTTGGAATTAGCCAATTCCATCTCAGAGAGTCAGTTAGACTTTCGTGATGCCCGAGTTCAGGGAGTGATTGCCCTCAATCCCATTGGCAGTGCCTTGTTTGGCCAAGAAGGCTACGGCAAAATTGACGTACCCGTGATGATGGTGTCTGGGGGAGCCGATACGGTTGCGCCCCCCATCGCCGAACAAATCCCCCCTTTTGCCTGGTTAGAAGTTCCCGAGCGGTATTTCGTCTTACTCAAACAAGCCACTCATTTCTCAGTCATCGGCAGTTCGGCACAGGATAGCGTTGCCCTGCCCCCGAGTATCATTGGCCCCAATCCAGACTTGGCCCAAAGCTATGTCAAAGCCTTGAGTTTGGCCTTTTTGCAAACCCATATCGTCGGCGATGATGAGTTTGCCCAGTACTTGAATGCAGCCTACGCCCAAGAAATGAGCCGAGACCCCATTTCCTTATTTTTGGTGCAAGGCCTCATTGATGGCGTCCCTGCCCCGGATTCCCTGGCCAACCATCATCTGTAACGTTGGTGTAACGTTGATGTAACGTTGACGATCGCCCTCGGCAAACCCGATCGCCCAAGCTAAGGACGAGTGAGGTAGCAGTGGCAATCGGGTTTCTCAATCAGGGTTTCGAGCAAGGCATTGAGCGCGACAGCCGCCAGGAGTCCTCCCCCGAGGCTACCCTGAATCGTGAGATAAGGCACGGGCAGAGCCATCAACTGGCGCTTAGCCACAGGCGCATGGCTAAAGCCAATGGGCATTCCAATGACGAGGGCCGGTTGCAGGTTTCCTTGCTTAATCCCTTGGCAGGCCCTCAGTAAGACCGAAGGAGCATAGCCAATCACGAGGATCGAGCCGGCCGGAGTGTCCTGTAACCGTTGCAGCCAGAGGTCATCCCCCCAAAACGCCTGCTCAGCGTCGTCAACTCCGGCAAGGTGGGGGTCATCAATCAGGGGGGTAATGGAACATCCCAGATGAGCCAGCCGCGTCTGGTCCAGCGTGGCGGCGACAGCGGGGACATCGGTGACGATCGCACAACCGCCCTTGAGAGCCGTTCGGGCGGCGGCGACGGCCCCCTGAGGCACGCGCACCAAACTGGCCAGACTGACATCACCACAGGCCAGCACCAGTTGATGCAGCAGGTGAACGGTGATTTCGCAATAGTGAGACAGATCCGGCAACAAGCGGTGTAGCGACTCCTCAAACCGTTCCGGGTGAGTGGTGGCCTCGGCATCGAGCTGACTCCAGAAGGGATCGAGTTGTCCTAATTGGGCCTGAGCCTCCACATCCAACTGTTTCAGTTGCGCCAGGGCTTCGGCCTGGGTCTTCTGGCAGTTGCGATCGCGTCCCAACAACCCCTCCAATGCCCCTGCCGTTTGCCGCAGTCGGGTCATTTGCTGAATCACAGTCTGGTACTGCTGCTGCAATTGAGTCATCAGGGTTGAATCCAGGCGGGTTTGAGGATGGGTATCCAAGAGCTGGCGAATGTGAGACAACTGAAATCCCTGCTGCTTCAGGGCCATCACCCGTTGAAGCCGCTGCACATCCTGCTGGGTATACAGCCGATAGTTGCCTTGAGACCGCTGGGGTTGAGGCAGCAGGCCCAGAGTATGGTAATGCCGCACCATGCGGGGAGTCACGCCAGCGCCCACCGCATCTGTGAGTTCTTTAATCGTCAGATGTTTAGTCGTCAGATGTTTGGTCGTCATATCGGTCTCTGAGTTAACTGACAACCTTGACATTAACACTAATGTCAAGGTTTAAGCTGTCAGGGTAATCTTATGGATACGTCAGACCATGGTTTCAAAAGCTCTTGCGGCTCCCCTTGACTTAAGGGTATGGAAAGACCATCGAGAGGCGACCGCTGCGATCGCCTGTGCCGTCCTGGTCTTCCTGGGCTGGCAGGCCCTCAACCTCGGCTGGGTAGGAGGAGCCTTGTTCATCCTGACGGCGGCCTACATCATCGGCGGGTTTGACAGTGCCAGGGACGGCTTAAGCACCCTGGTGCAAGACAAAGAACTCGATGTCGACCTGCTGATGATCGTCGCCGCCCTGGGGGCAGCCGGCCTGGGGCTGTGGCAACAGGAGTATTACCTACTCGTCGATGGAGCCGTCCTAATTCTGATTTTCGCCATCAGTGGCGCCCTCGAAGGCTATGCCATGCAGCGCACCGAGCGCAGTATCCAGGGACTAATGGGGTTAACAGCAGATACAGCCCGACGGCTTGAGGGCGATCGCGAACAGATGGTTCCCATTACGAGCCTCCAGATTGGCGATCGCATTTTGGTCAAGCCCGGCGAACTGGTGCCGACGGATGGCCAGGTGGTCGAAGGAAGCAGTACCCTGAACCAAGCCTCCATTACCGGAGAATCCGTCCCCGTCGAAAAAACCGTTGGTGATGACGTCTTCGCCGGAACCCTGAATGGCCAGGGAGCGCTGCGGCTAAGGATTCATCAGCCGCCCGAAAGCAGCTTAATTCAGCGAGTCATCCAACTGGTGCAGCAGGCCCAGACAGAAGCACCGCCCTCCCAGCAGTTTATTGAACGGTTTGAGCGGGGCTACGCCAAGGTGATTGTCATCGCCGGAATTTTGCTAAGCACACTACCGCCCTTGCTGCTGGGCTGGTCCTGGGAAGAAACCATTTATCGGGCGCTGATTTTTCTGGTGGTGGCCTCCCCCTGCGCCCTGATGGCCTCGATTATGCCCACCCTGCTATCAGGCATTGCGAACGGGGCGCGGCGAGGCATTCTTTTCAAAAACGGAGCCCAGTTAGAGCAAATTGGGCGCATCCGGGCCATCGCCTTTGATAAAACCGGGACCCTGACCACCGGGAATCTTCAGGTCGTGGACGCGATCGCCACTCAGCCCGACTCCGACCAACTCTGGCAGGTAGCCGCCGCCCTAGAAAGCCTATCCGAACATCCCATTGGCGACGCAATTGTTCAGGCCGCCCGTCAGCAAAACCTGACCTGGACAACCGCCAGCAACGCCCAGGCCCAGGCAGGTCTAGGTATTACCGCAGACCTGGAGGGTCAGCCAGCCGTCGTGGGTAAACCGGCTATCGTTGAGACCCAGGTCAAAGACATTTCTGAGGATCTGATCCGCCAAAGCCAGCAATGGGAATCCGAGGGCAAAACCGTGGTCTGGGTTGCTCAAGCCGGAGAAGTTTTGGGGCTGATTGCTGTGGCTGACATCGTTCGACCGGCGGCCGCCCAAGCCGTGGCTCATCTCAAACAGCTCGGCGTGGAGCAGGTGGTGATGCTCACAGGAGATAACCCGCGCACGGCTCATGGCATTGCCCAGCAAGTTGGCGTCGATCAGGTCTATGCCGAGCTGTTACCCGAAGATAAAGTCGAGGTGATTCGTCAACTCCAGCAACAGTATCAAACCGTCGGCATGGTGGGCGATGGTATCAATGATGCCCCGGCCTTGGCTCAGGCCACCGTCGGCATTGCCATGGGTGCTGCCGGTAGCGATGTGGCGTTAGAAACCGCTGACATTGTCTTGATGGCCGATCGCCTGGAACGATTAGAACAAGCGATTCGTTTAGGCCGTCGAGCTCAGCGGGTGGTGAAGCAAAACATTGTCTTTTCTCTGAGTTTTGTGGTGATTTTGTTAGTGCTGAATTTTGCCGGCAATATGACCCTACCGTTTGGTGTCCTCGGTCATGAAGGCTCCACGGTGATGGTCACGTTGAGCGGCCTACGACTACTGAGAGGTTGAAGTTAAGAGGTTGATAGTCTCGAACAAGATAGCGGTTCCCAGTATGATGAGGTGCATCTTAATTCAAGACTATCTATTCCCTATTCCCTGTTCCCTGTTCCCTGTTCCCTGTTCCCAGTTCCGGTGTACCCAGTTCCGGTGTTCCCAGTTCCGGTGTTCCCTGTTCCCTGTTCCCTATCACCATGCTTGATACCTATCTCAACAAATTCGCCCGC
>NZ_JAWOCL010000296.1:0-4171 GCF_046483825.1 Sodalinema sp. | reverse complement strand
CAGGGAACAGGGAACAGGGAACAGGGAACAGGGAACAGGGAACAGGGAACAGGGAACAGAAAAGACGTAGGGGCACCCTTGTGGTCGCCCTGGGCAGTAGGCAAGAGCGGTAGGATGTGTTCCGGCATCAGTGAGGGTTGTGACCTAGGCCCACCAATTCAAAACTGCCGGAACGCATCGCTGCGGTAGGCTCTATTGTCCACTGTCCATTGTTAATTGTCCATTATCCCTGAGTATTGATGACCACTTGGGTGAGATAGGAGACGCCAAAATCGCCGTTGGGATGTTGGCGGAGTTCGTCGGCCAGTTCAAAGACTTTTTGGGCCAGGGGTTGACCGAGTTTGTCGATGGTGGCGGTTCGTTGGCGATCGACTTGGCTTTGTTCCCGGAGTTGGGCTTTCCAGTCGGCGGAAAATAGGCGATCGAGTTGGTTGTGTAACCCGAGTTGTTTGAGGATGTCCCATTCTCCTTGATCGAGCCAAAAGCCGCCGGTTTCGGGCGATCGCTCAATATAAAAGGGCTGGGGCGCATCGACACGGGCGCGAATGAGAATTTTGCCGCTGTGGGGACAGAGGGCGGCTTTACTGTCCTCTGGGGGCGGGGTAAACGCTAGGTTAGTTAGACGTTGGCTGAGGTCTTCGGGGCTGAGGTCTTCTGGGGGATGGTTGGCGCACCATGGGTCGTAGTCGTTGCGTTCGATCCAAACGCCTCCGGTTTCGGGACAGTGTTGGGCCGGGAGTTCCGGTTCGAGATCGGCGGGTTGCAGGGTGATGTTGCGGGCTTTAGGACATTGCATTGTGCTGTGCTGGTGAGGAGTGGCGTTGTCTATTATGTGTTGTCGTTGGGATTGAGTAAATGATCACAGTAGCGGTTGAGGGTGGTGAGGCGATCGCGGATCTGTTGGTGTCGCTGTTGTTGGGTTTGCGGGGTTTTGGCGGTTTGCAGAAAGGCGGCGTCGGTGGCCAGTAGGCGTAGTTGTTTGTGAATTTCGACGAGTAGGGACTGTTCGGAGTGGGGGCGATTGCGGTCTGAGGTGAGTAGGGTTTGCTGAAACCACTGCTGTAGGGCGTTGATTTGTACCGTTAGGGGGGGGCTGGGAGCAGGGGTTTCTAGGCGTTGTAGGCGCTCTTGTAGGTCTAAGTAAGGATTCGTTGACATTGGGGCTACAAAAAATGAGTGTAGGTTGCTACAATTAGGTTAAGCCATCTCTTACAAAAATTAAGACATTGTAAACGTCGTCCCCAAATGGCGTACTGGCTCCATAATTAGCAGTTAAAACTCAGTTCTGATTATTGTTTCTCTGCGATCGCATCTGTCGGCGATCGCGGTTTGTTGCCGATCTCGGCTGAGGTTTCTTGTCCCCAATTCCGACAAATTCTGTATTCTACGATACAGTGGAAGCTTCAGAATCCCAGGAAACGCCATCGCCTTCTGACTCAGAGAGGTTCTTGACCTCAATCTGAGTTCCATTTCTATTTTTCCCTTTAATCTGCGATCGCTCGAACCCGTTAAACCATTATGAACGTAGCATCTCCCACCTGCCACCTCGATTTCTCAATTGACGTCCCAGACTGGCTTCAAGCCGCCCTCGGGAACAGTGATCCCCATGGCTTGTTAGGAACCCTTAGCGCTGAGGAAGTCGATTTAGTCCGACGAGCGTTTCAGTTTGGCTACCAACTCCATGAAGGACAATGTCGCGCCTCAGGAGAACCCTACATCGCCCATCCGGTGGCGGTTGCGGGGTTACTGCGCGATTTAGGAGGAAATGGGGCCACCATCGCCGCTGGCTTCTTGCATGATGTCGTCGAAGATACGGACATCACCCCGGAAGAGTTGGAGATGCACTTCGGGGAAGAAGTGCGGCGGTTGGTTGAAGGGGTGACGAAACTCTCGAAATTCAACTTTTCGAGTAAAACCGAACGCCAGGCGGAGAACTTCCGGCGGATGTTTTTGGCTATGGCGCAAGATATCCGGGTGATCGTGGTCAAACTGGCCGATCGCCTGCATAATATGCGTACCTTAACCCATTTGGCCCCGGCCAAACAGAAACGGATTGCCCAGGAGACGTTAGATATTTTTGCGCCTCTGGCGAACCGGTTGGGGATTGGACGTTTGAAATGGGAGTTGGAGGATTTATCCTTTAAGTATCTCGATGGAGAAGCCTATGCTCGGATTCGGGATTTGGTGGCTGATAAGCGGGGCGATCGCGAAACTCGGATTCAGGCCGTGGCCTCAACCTTAAGTGAACGGTTGCAAGCGGTGGGAATCACGGATTTTGAAGTCAGTGGTCGTCCCAAGCATCTCTATGGAATTTACACCAAGATGCAGCGGCAACAGAAGGACTTTACCGAGATTTATGATATTGCCGCCGTGCGGGTGATTGTCAACAGCAACGATGAATGTTATCGGGCGTTGGCGATTGTCCATGATGCTTTTAACCCCATTCCAGGGCGCTTTAAGGACTATATTGGTCTCCCCAAACCCAACCGTTATCAATCGCTGCATACGGGAGTGATTGGCAAGAGTGGCCGCCCCATTGAAGTGCAGATTCGCACCGCTGCTATGCACCATGTAGCCGAGTACGGGATTGCCGCTCATTGGAAGTATAAAGAATCGGGTTCTGTGCAAAGTCAATGGACGGCTGAGGATGAGAAATTCACCTGGCTGCGGCAATTGTTGGATTGGCAACATGACCTAAAAGATGCCCAGGAATATCTCGACAGCATCAAAGACAATTTGTTTGAAGATGATGTTTATGTGTTTACCCCCAATGGGGATGTGGTGGCGTTGAAACAGGGGGCGACTCCGGTGGATTTTGCCTATCGCATCCATACAGAAGTGGGGAATCACTGTGCTGGGGCGAAAGTGGATGGGCGGATTGTACCGTTGGATAGTCGCTTGCAGAATGGCAGTATTGTGGAGATTATCACGCAAAAGAACAGTCATCCCAGTTTAGATTGGCTCAACTTTGTGATGACGCCCAGCGCCCGCAACCGGATTCGTCAATGGTACAAGCGATCGCACCGGGATGAGAACGTCGCCCGGGGCCGGGAGATGTTAGAGAAAGAGTTGGGTAAAAGTGGCTTTGAGGCGTTGCTGAAGTCGGAACCGATGAAGACGGTGGCTGAACGCTGTAATTATCACAGTGTGGATGATTTGTTGGCGGCGGTTGGCTATGGTGAGGTGACGCTGAATCAGGTGCTGAACCGTTTGCAAGATACGGTGAAGGTGCAACAAACGCCGCCGGAGGTGACGAGTTTTGAGCAAACCACGGTATCGTTGCTGAATAAGGCCGTTCCGGATCAACCGAAGTCCAATGGTACGTTTCCCATTGCGGGGATTGAGGGGATGGTGTACCACCTCGCGGGCTGTTGCAAGCCGGTGCCGGGTGAGGGCATTATTGGGGTGGTGACTCGCGGCGATCGGGGTATCTCGATTCACAATCAGCATTGCAGTAATGTCAGTTCGGTTCCGGGGGAACGCCTGGTTCCGGTGAGTTGGAACAATCAGGAGGACACCAGCCGCCCGCCGACGTATCCGGTGGACATTTCGATTGAGGTGTTAGATCGGGTGGGGGTTCTCAATGATATTTTGTCGCGTCTGAAGGACAATAATATTAATGTGCATAGTGCCCAGGTGCGGACGACGGAAGGGAAACCGGCGATTATTGATTTGGGGATTGGGATTCGGGATCTCGGCCAGTTGGATCGCACGTTTGCGCAAATCCGCCAGATGAGTGATGTGTTGAATATGCGTCGTCTTCAGGAGGGGCGTGTGTCGTAGGGAGTTTGCGCGAGGGGGAAGCTGTTTGAGGGAGGTTTGGGAAAAAATGGCTGAACCCTCGATGGGGACTGGATTTCAGGGATTGCAGTACATTGTAAGTGTCGCGCAAATTCGCGATGTTTGTCTGGGAGAGTGTTTTGGAGTTTTTTAATATGCAAGGGGTTGTGTTTTTCACTCGATGGGTGTTAGAATCAGGGGGTCTCGCGCAAACGGACCTCGAAAACTGCATAGTGTCAGGGTTCCAGGAGGGAGGCCTCGCAATTACCGATAATCCCTATTAGGGATTGAAACTAAGCACACATCAAGCCTAGTGCATCGACGGGCAGCTCGCAATTACCGATAATCCCTATTAGGGATTGAAACAGATTTGGGATTACGGGCAAGAATG
>NZ_JAWOCL010000172.1:0-23438 GCF_046483825.1 Sodalinema sp. | reverse complement strand
CGATCGCATTTGGCAGCAATTTCTCAAAAAATCTCCCATTGTTGACCGAGGATATGTTAGGATGGCAAAGCTAGAGACATGGGGACATGGCCAAGCGGTAAGGCAGAAGACTGCAAATCTTCCATTCCCCGGTTCGAATCCGGGTGTCCCCTTTTAACGTGAAACCTCAATATCGCTATATTCTCTTTTACAAGCCCTACGACGTGCTGTGTCAGTTTACCGACGACAGTCAGACACCTCGCAGGACGTTAAAGGACTATATCCCAGTTCCTGGGGTCTATTCTGTGGGTCGTTTGGATCGTGATAGTGAAGGACTGCTGTTGTTGACCAATGATGGGCCGCTGAAACATCGTCTGACGGACCCAAAATTTGCTAAACCGCGTACCTACTGGGTTCAAGTGGAACGCACTCCTGATGAGGCGGCCTTGGAGGCCCTGCGGCGAGGGGTCAACATTCGCGGTTATCAGACTCGTCCGGCCCAGGTTCGTCGTCTGGAGTCTCCGCCCACACTTCCTCCGCGCAATCCGCCAATTCGTTATCGTAAAACGGTTCCCACGGACTGGTTGGAGATGACTTTAACGGAGGGACGTAACCGCCAAGTTCGCCGCATGACGGCTGCGGTGGGCTTTCCGACGCTGCGATTGGTTCGGGTTCGCAGTCTCAGGTTAACGCTTGAGGGGTTAGAACCGGGACAATGGCGGGAGTTAACTCCCCTGGAAATTCAACAAGTGAGGGAAGATAGTAGGGAACAGTCGTCTTCGTCGCGATCAACACCCTGAATCCTCATGATTTGGTTTGCTATCCTCATCCCTAAAGCCGACCGTGGCGGGATGACGCTTCCGGGCTATCTTGACCCCCAGCGTCGCTATCGTCCTCTTAAACGTCCGGTATTGAATGATTGGGGCGATATTGAGGTTCAGGTGTCGGACCAAACGCCGACGGAGTCCCCCTATTATCGGGCTACGGAGACGGCGTTGATGCGATCGCTTCCCGATGTCGCCGAACCCTATATTCACCCCTATTGTGCGACAAACTCCGCCCTCCCTCGTCTCCATGATGCGTGGGAGGATGAGGACTATGCGATTGTTTTGTTGGAAGACCGTTCCTCGTTGTCGCCGCTGATTGAAGCCTGGACGATGAACGAGTCGTCGAAACGTCAGGAAGTGGCCCTTCAACATCTCCATTGGATGTATCAGATGACGGATTTGTGGATGTTGCTGACGGAGTTGGCGGGCCGTCCGAGTTTAGTTCAGTTGGATAATTTACGTCTTGACGGTGAGGATCTGTTGTGTTTGCAACGACTCTATTTGGAAACGTCGGATCAGTCTGTGTCGCTGAACCAGTTGGGGGACACTTGGAGTCAGTTATTTCGCTTTTCTCAGATGTCTCCTCACCCGGATATTGCGGTGTTGATTCAACGGCTACAGCAGGGACAGATTTCATCGCCGCAACGGTTGCGATCGCATCTGGACCAGATTTTGGATTCTCTACAACCTCAGTCGCAGAGGGAGGAGGAGGAGGATGACGATCCCACCGGCTGGAATTTTCAGGAGGAAGATTTCACGATTACGGCCCCGATTATCCCCACGGTTCAACTCACTCATGCGGGCCAAACGGATATTGGCCGCCAACGCCGTCACAATGAGGATACGTTTTTGTTGTGGTTACGGCAACATCAACGGGAAACGCCCAATTCGCGGACGGAATCGGCCCGAGGCCTGTATGTTCTCTGTGATGGAATGGGGGGCCATGAGGGAGGCGATGTGGCGAGTGCGATCGCCGTCGAAACGGTAGCCGATCGCATTCTCCCCTATTGGGATGAGGATTTCCCGGAACAATGGCGGATTAATGAGGCCATCGCGGCGGCGAATACGGCGATTTATGATCTCAATCAAGATCAAGGCCGCCGGGGAAATCGCCGCATGGGAACGACGCTGGTGATGTTACTGGTGGATAATAATCGGGCTGCGATCGCCCATGTGGGAGATTCTCGTCTCTATCGCTTGACGGTGTCTGGGGGGTTGGAGTTGTTAACTCGCGATCATGAGTTGGGACAACAATCCATCGCCCAAGGGGTCGATCCCACGGTCGCGTATCAAACGCCTCAAGCCTATCAACTCACTCAGGCCCTTGGCCCCCGTGAGTCGGTTCGCCCGGATGTCCGCTTTTTGCCGATTTTGGAAAATACTCTCTTTCTTCTCGCCTCGGATGGTTTGACGGACCGCAGTTTGGTAGAACTCCATTGGAAAACCCATCTTAAACCCTATTTGGCGGTGTCCACCAATCTCAATTTTGCACCCCAGGAATTGATTGATTTGGCGAATCAGGAAAATGGACGGGATAATGTCACGGCGGTTCTGGTGCGAGTGGAATTAAAATCGTTTTAAGTCAGACACAATCATCAGTCTGTACGCCAATCTCTGGGATGTCCCGTTCAGGAGATTTGTGTGTTGGGAGAGGCAAAAATCCGATAAATTATATAGCAAAAGTTGGTCTGAATCGTACCAAAAATAGGGGAGAAGAAGGCAAGAGGTATAACCCACCCCTAACCCCTCCCAGGAGGGGATGGCTGTTCGCCCTCCTCGGTGTCAGGTCTATAGCAAGCATTTTTTAAAATGGTATCAATACGTACGATTCGTTGACACTGGGGGAGGGCGTGCTACTTGCGATTCGCTCTGACTGCTGACAAATGGTCTGACCATACGACAATTAAAGTATTACAATTATCACCTCAGGGAAAATGTTTTTGATTCATTGAACCACAGTTTTATTGGGGTATTTTCAAAAAACCAATTATTATAAAACAACAGTTGCCTTATGTCTATTTCTCTTCCTTGTCATTTTCTCGTCGGTATCCCCGCCAGTGGCAAAAGTCGCTTTGCACAGGAAGTTGTGAAACGAGATCCTCGCTATGTGGTGGTTTCTACGGATGCGGTGCGGGAAAAACTCTATGGCGATGCGATCATTCAGGGGAATTGGCGTGAGATTGAGGCGGAGGTGTTGGCCCAGGTTCGATGGGCGATCGCCCAAGAGCGTCCAGTCATCTATGATGCCACGAATGTGCGCCGGTCTTGGCGTTTGGACTTTCTGCGATCGCTGCAAGAGTTGAGTCATCCACCGTTAACGTGGGTGGCCTGGGTGATGGAGGTTCCGGTTGACGTCTGTCAACAACGCAATCGCGATCGCCGTCGAGTGGTTCCGAGTCATGTAATTAAGCGTATGGCGGAGTCTCTGGCCCAAACCCCGGTGACGACAGCCGAGGGATTTGCGGAGGTGCGATCGCTCCCCCTGACGGTTCAAGGGGATATCGACTTTTCTGAAGTGTTCAAGCAACTCAATCGCCTCTCAACCGATCTAGCGCGCCGTAATCCGTCTTAGGTGATGTATGTCATCTGAGGAAGAGACGCAAACCTGACGGAGACCCCTGAACCCCCCCTCCCAACCAGCCAATCTACGTCACTGGCTACCCTGGCCCGCAACTGTCAGCGCCTCAAACTCCCGAAACCCCTCAAACCTCGTTCCTCCAATTGCCAACTGTCACAAGGGTCACCGGACAGTTCCCGAAGTCAACCGCCAACCCTCCAAGCCAGAAGACGCTACCCCCACAATGAAGTCATAGCAAACAACCGCCAACCCAATCACAGGACAACTACCATGAAAACCGCACTTCGCCTCGCCGCACTCTCGACTCTCGCCATCTCCAGCTTCGGCGCCAGCTTCACCCCTCAACCGGCCCAAGCTGCACTCTTCGGAGAACGCGCCGTTGAACAACAAGACTTCATCGCCGTAGCCGCACCGGTTGGAAATACCGGACGACACCAACTCCTCGTTCTCGAACAACAGTCAAACCGCCGCGATTGCTGGGCCGAAAATGGCTCAACCGTCGAACCCCTCCTCTTAGACTTTGACTTCACCGGTATCTGTGGACGCTTCACGGATAGCAACGGCTACTCCATCCGCACCGGCGGCGAAGACTTAGGAATGCAATATCGCTTACAAGTGGTTCGTCAAGGAGATGACTTGGTGTTACAGGGAACAACCATGCGCGCCAATCAACCCACCTTGGAACTCGGACGCGCTCCCTACACCAACGACTTCGTTCGCATTGACCTCAATGATGGCTGGGATTTCGCCAAACGAACCTATCAAGGACGCACCTTAGGTCACGTCTATCTCTCCAACCAAGAGCAGTTGAGCGCCTTGACAAATGACTCAGGCAATGACTCTAGCACCGTCGCTGACCGTCCCTCAACCCCCTCTAACCCCAGTGAGGACAAAAAACCCTCTCAACCTTCTCAACCCTCTCAGGACCAAGACTGGCGCGATGAGATTGAACTCACTCAGGGACAACAACAGGAGATTGAGGAGGTTCGCGAGTCTTATCTAGCTGAAAATGGTCGTCTCGACAGTCAACTCAATCAGGCGCGTCAAGAGTTACAAGAGATGATGATTGGTGATGCCTCCACTCGTCAAGTCCGCCGTCAACGCAATCAGGTTGAACGTCTGCGCCAACGGATGAACGACAATCGTTTTTCGAGCATGATGGAGATTCGTCAGGTGATGTCGGCTGAACAACGGACGGCGTTCGCGGAGGTGATGGATTTGGACAATCAGCTAGCTGATGCTGACGAGATTATCACCATGCTGCTACGCTAATTGATTTTTCCCGCTTCCTTCCGCTTTTCCTAGGGTAAATTCTCGAATCCGGTTTCCTGAGTTGGAACCGGATTTTTGGGCTTCACGCCTGGCTGTTGCTGTTGTCTCGCCAGGCGGTTAACTGGCATAAGGTTTAATAGACAGTTGAGGAAGTAGAACCTCTTGCTGTCGAGAGTCTAGGATTGGCCCGGATACTAATGGGTATCAGACGCCAACCACCGTTACGTACAGGAATCACTCGCCATGAAAACTGCTCTTCGCCTCGCCGCTGTTTCCACTCTTGCTTTGTCCAGCTTCGGCGCCACAATCACACCTCAGTCTGCGAACGCTGTTAACTTCGGGGAACGAGCTGTTGAACAGCGAAATTTCGTTGCTGTTGCGGCTCCTGTGGGGGAGACGGGACGACATCAACTTTTGGTGATTGAACAGCAATCGAATGCTCGTCCCTGCTGGGGGGAAACGGGAAATAGAGTTAATCCGTTATTGCTCAATTTTGATTTTACGGGAATTTGTGGCCGCTTCACCGATAGTAATGGTTATTCGCTGCGGACTGGGGGACAGGATTTAGGCATTCAATATAGTTTACGGACGGTTCGTCGGGGAAATGATATCGTTTTGCAAGGGGTTCCGTTTCGTCCTAATCAACCCACATTAGAACTCGGACGCGCTCCTTATGAGAATGATTTTGTCCGCATTGATTTGAATGAGGGTTGGGAGTTCAGCAAACGAACCTATCAAGGACGCACGTTGGGCCATGTCTATCTCTCGAATCCGTCCAGTTTGAGTGCGTTAGCGAGCCAATCTCAGCCGGTTGCAACGAATCCGTCGCCTCCATCTACTCCTGTTGAGGACGAATCGTCTCAATCTCAAGATTGGCGTGAGAAAATTGAGTTGACGGAGCAACAGCAAGAGGAAATTGCTGAAATTCGTCAGGCGTATTTGGCTGAGAATGGTCGCCTACAAGGTCAGTTGGATGCGGCGCGTCAGGAGTTACGAGAGATGATGATTGGCGAGGCTTCGACTCGGCAAATTCGTCGTCAGCGAAATCGGGTTGAACGCCTACGAAATGAAATGAATGATACTCGTTTTTCGAGTATGATGGCAATTCGTGAGGTGATGTCTCTTGAACAACGAACGGCTTTGGTGGAGGTGATGGATTTGACGGGTTCACTGGATGCGGATACGGTTCTAACGACGCTCTTACGCTAGTTTTTGGACTTCAAGATAGGTCTTCAGGTTCGGGAAGACCAAGACAATTCATGACGGATTAAATCCCTTGTTGTAGGGGCGAAAATATTTCGCCCCTATTTTATATTTAAGGGTGAAGTTACAATATATTCCGGGTCTTCTGGGTTTAGTGTGATAAGGAGAATTTGTGGCAGATTACATCCGTTGCTGTAGGGGTGAAAAATCCACTCCTGGGAGGGGCTAGGGGTGGGTTCCCCTACAATTTTGTATCAAATGCAACAAATCACACCGTATATCCTGAAGACCCTATATTCCCTAAAAATGCCTCAAGATATCAATTTTTAGGTACTTTTAAAAGTCGCGTTTTAAGCTTAATTTGCTGTAGAAATATGTTTGGTTTAATTAATAATAATAACAGCAAAAAATTTTAATTTTGTTTATTTTTGGTAAAATCTACTATAATTGAGGTGACTTGTTTTCAGTGAGGATGTATGGCTGTCCCCGAAATTTCATCGATCGCCCCCCTAACGGACAAACAGCGGCTAACGGTTCGCCCCGAAGACTATGGCTTGCTAACAGACTTGTATCAGTTGACGATGAGCACCTGTTATATTGGCGAGGGGCTAGAGACGGAACGGGGGAGTTTTGAACTGTTCGCCCGCAAGCTACCGCCAGGGTTCGGGTATGCGATCGCCATGGGCCTCGAAAGCGTCATCGATTACCTCGAACAGGTGAGTTTCAGTGAAGCGCAACTGGAGTCGTTACGAGAAACCGGGATTTTCTCCCAGACGGGCGATCGCATTTGGGAATTTCTGGCCAACTTCCGCTTTGAGGGCGATCTCTGGGCGCTTCGGGAAGGAACCGCTGTGTTCCCCCATGAACCTATTTTGCGCATTGATGCCCCCCTCTGGCAAGCCCAACTCCTCGAAAGCTATCTCCTCAATGTTGTTAACTATCAAACCCTAATTGGGACTCGGGCCGCCCGTATTCGGGATGTGGCGGGCGATCGCGCTCTACTTTTGGAATTTGGAACCCGTCGCGCCTTTAGCCCCCAAGCCTCCCTCTACGCCGCCCGGGCCGCTTTAGCCGCTGGCTTTGATTCGACCTCCAATGTCTTGGCGGCGTTCAAATTGGGGCGCAAACCCACGGGAACGATGGCCCATTCCTTTATCCAGGCCTTAGTGGCGATGGAGGGAAGCGAAGCCAACGCCTTCACGGCGTTTCATCATCACTTCCCCGGTGCGCCTCTGTTGATTGATACCTTTGATACAGTAGCCGCCGCCCGCTATCTCGCCAATCGCCTCGAAGGAGATGAAATCGAACTTCATGGGGTTCGCATCGATTCCGGGGATATGGTCGCCCTCTCGCAACAGGTGCGATCGCATCTCCCGGATGTTCCGATTTTCGCCAGTGGTGACATGGATGAGTGGGAAATCGCCCGACTCCTGGCTGAAGGCGCAACCCTTGACGGCTATGGGATTGGCACAAAATTGGTATCCGGGGAACCCTTCAATGGCGTTTATAAACTGGTTGAAGTTGATGGGATTCCCGTTATGAAAAAATCCAGTGGAAAAGCCACCTATCCCGGCCGGAAACAGATTTTTCGGCGCATTGAGGAGGGACAATGGATCGGCGATCGCCTCGGATTAGCCGAGGAATCCCCTGAACCCGGCGAGGAACCTCTCTTACAACCCATCATTGTCAACGGCGATCGCCAACAGCCCCTAGACTCCCTCGAAACCATCAGCAAACGCACCCGAGACACCGTCATGCAACTCCCCGGAGAGGTTCGTGATATCCATCAACCCCAAGTTCCCGAGGTGGAGATTTCCCAGGAGTTAACCAACCTCCGCGATCGCGTCTCCCAAACCCTCAACCAATCCTCAGTGTAGCAACCCCTGTTCCCAGTTCCGGTGTTCCCTGTTCCGGTGTTCCCTGTTCCGGTGTTCCGGTGTTCCCAGTTCCGGTGTTCCCTGTTCCCTGTTCCCTAATAATGACCCACATCGCCCTCTTTGGAACCAGCGCCGATCCCCCCAGTGTCGCCCATCGTGAGATTTTGCGTTGGCTGTGCGATCGCTATGATTGGGTAGCAGTTTGGGCTTCCGACAATCCGATGAAGTCTCAACAAACTCCTCTGGATCATCGCACAGCCATGTTAAAACTAATGGTCGAGGAGTTACGAAAACCTCACCCGGATCTCGAGGGTTCCTGCTGTGATAATATCGCCTTTCATGCAGAATTGAGTTGTTCGAGAACCTTATTTAGTGTTGAAAAGGCACGGGACATTTGGCAAAATGCCCAGTTAACCTTAGTGGTGGGATCGGATTTGCTGACACAACTTCCACGTTGGTATCGCGTCACCGACTTGTTGCAACAGGTTCAATTACTGGTGATTCCTCGTCCCGGTTCTCCGGTAGAGTTAGAGAAACTCGAAGAACTTAAGGCGTTGGGAGGAACCGTCACTGTGGCGAATATGAATGCACCGGATGTCTCATCGACGTTCTATCGGAAAACGCAAAATTCCCAGGCGATTCCCCCCAGTGTTGAGGCGTATATTCAGCGAGAACAGTTATATGTATAGCGGGGAAATTGGGGGGCTAGAGATTGAGTTATGGTGAAGGATGAAGGACAAGAGTTAACCTCATCAACCCCATTGGCCGATTTTAAGGTGGGGGTGGATAATGCAATTTTCTCGGTGGATGTGGCCAATAATCGAGTCTTAGTGTTGCTGCTACGGCGAGGGGATGAACCGGATTATGGCCACTGGAGTCTTCCGGGAACTCTCGTGTGTCGGGGGGAATCCCTAGAGGATGCCGCCTATCGGGTTCTCTCGGAGAAAATTTCGGTGCAAAATCTCTATTTGGAACAGTTATATACGTTTGGTGGCCCGGCGCGAGATCCTCGGGAATCTCCCCAGTCGTTTGGGGTTCGTTATCTGTCGGTGAGTTATTTTGCACTGGTTCAACATGAGGAAGTGCAGTTGCTGGCAGATTCGCTGGAGGAGATGGTTTGGTTTCCCTGCGATCGCGTCCCCGATTTAGCGTTTGATCACAATGAAATTGTTAAATATGGTTATCAACGGCTACGAAATAAATTAGAATACAGTCCGGTTGCTTTTGAAGTGTTACCAGAAACTTTTACCTTGAATGAATTGTATCAACTCTATGCGGCTGTTTTAGGGGAGAACTTTGCTGATTATTCCAATTTTCGCTCCCGCATTCTGAAGTTAGGAGTTCTCTGTGATACGGGGATGAAACTCTCTCGGGGGGCAGGTCGTCCGGCGAGTTTATACCGATTTGATTCGGAAGCCTTTGCGCCGCTAAAAGACAAACCCATGGTCTTTATTTAAGAAAAGGCAAAAGGCAAGAGGCAAAAGGCAAGAGGCGAAATACAGTTTTCTGGATTTGGAGTTTTAAAGAAATGTCTTTAATTCGTGACTTTAAGGATTTAAGGATTTGGCAAAAAGGAATGGAAATAGCTGAGGAAAGCTATTTTCTAACAAAGACTTTTCCAAAAGAAGAAGTTTATGGTATGATGCAACAAATACGCAGATGTTCTGCATCGATACCGGCAAACATTTCTGAAGGATATGGGAGACGTTCAAAAGCAGATTATGCTAGGTTTTTAAATATTGCTCAAGGGTCTTGCAATGAACTTCAGACCCATTTGATTTTATCGGAAAGAGTCGGACTCTGTCAGAAGCAACAGATTGAAAAAATTATAAATTTGTTACAAGAAGAGACCCGAATGATTGCTGCCCTAGTCAACAAACTAAATGACTAACCCCTATCTTTTGCCTTTTGCCTCTTGCCTTTCTTATGAAAATTGCGATCGCCCAACTCAACCCAACGATTGGAGATTTGCCTGGAAATGCCCAACAAATCCTAGATGCAGCCCAAAAAGCAGCCCACAAGGGTGCATCTATTTTATTAACCCCAGAATTGTCTCTTTGTGGCTATCCACCTCGGGATTTACTCCTCGATCCCGGTTTCATTGACGCGATAGAAGAACAGTTAACGCAGTTAGCGCAACAACTCCCCAGTCAGCTTCACGTTTTGGTGGGAACAGTGCAACGAAATCCTCAGGCCCATCAGGGGGGAAAACCTCTCTATAATAGTATCGCCTGTTTGACTGGGGGACAGGTGACACAGCACTTTCATAAACGACTGCTTCCCACTTATGATGTTTTTGATGAACATCGCTATTTTGAACCCCATTCTCAGAGTCATCATGTCACCGTCAGCGATAATAATCGCAGCTATCGTATTGGCGTAACCATTTGTGAGGATATTTGGAATGATGAAGAGTTTTGGAGTCAACGTCACTATGCTTGCAATCCTCTGGCGGATTTAGCGGATGCACAAGTAGACCTAATTGTCAATCTTTCCGCTTCTCCCTACACCGTAGAAAAACAACAATTGCGAGAGTCGATGTTATCTCATGCGGCGCGTCGCTATCAGGTTCCCATTCTTTATGTGAATCAGGTGGGGGGAAATGATGATCTGATTTTTGATGGTCGCAGTGTGGCCTTTAATGGAGATGGACGTTTGGTGTATCGTGGGCGAGGTTGTGAGACGGATTTTGCCCAGTTGCAGTTAACAGAAACAGGATTGAGTCAGGGGGAAGTGGTTCCCCTTCCCGATTGTCGAGAGGCGGAAATTTGGGCCGCGTTGGTGTTGGGGGTGCGGGATTATGTGCGTAAATGTGGCTTTTCTAAGATTGTTTTAGGATTAAGTGGCGGAATTGACTCGTCACTGGTGGCGGCGATCGCCGCTGAAGCGGTGGGTGGGGAAAATGTGTTGGGGGTGTTGATGTCGTCTCCCTATACCTCTGAGGGTTCGGTGACGGATGCGATCGCCTTGGCTAAGAATTTAGGGATTCAAACTCAGCATCTTTATATTGAAGCTGCGATGAGGAGTTTTGACGCGACTCTCGCGGATTTATTTGCGGGAACCGAGTCGGGAGTGGCGGAAGAAAATCTGCAATCGCGCATTCGTGGAACCCTACTGATGGCGATTTCCAATAAGTTAGGCTATTTGTTGATTTCTACGGGGAACAAGTCAGAAATGGCGGTGGGGTATTGCACCCTTTACGGAGATATGGATGGCGGTTTGGCGGCGATCGCCGATGTTCCCAAAACTCAGGTTTATGCACTGTGTCGTTGGCTAAATCACCGTCAATCTGGGGTTGAGGTGATTCCTGAAACCGTGATCAGCAAACCCCCCAGCGCGGAACTCAAACCCAATCAAACCGATCAGGATTCCCTTCCCCCTTACGATGAACTCGATGACATCCTGCATCGCTTTGTGGAACAACACCAATCGGCGACAGAAATTGTGGCGGCGGGATATGCGCGGGAAACCGTCGATCGCGTCATTAAACTTGTCTCTCGCGCCGAGTTTAAACGCCGTCAAGCGGCGCCAGGGTTAAAGATTACCGATCGCGCCTTTGGAACTGGCTGGCGAATGCCGATCGCCTCTCGTCGTGGGGATATCCGTTAAGCTACGATTAACCCATCGAATCCTGATTTGGGGGATGAACTATGTCTCAACTGCATTATTTATAGTAGAATAAGAGTAATTTCGCCATCCTCCAAAACATTAAAAAAACGGATTCATCAATCATGACATTCAACGCATCTTTAGAAAAACGCTTAGCCTCGGTTGAAGCAGCCGTCACCGAAATTCGACGACACATAGAGTCTCAAAATCAAGATACAGAAAATTCCCAAAATTGGTTAGATCAAATGACTGGATCTTTTGAGGATGAACCTGCCTTTGACGAAGTTATAAAATATGGACAATCGATTCGCCAAGGAGATGAGTCTAGTTTAGATTAATTACTGAGAATGACCTATTTACTCGATACAGACCACCTAAGCATCATTCAGCGAAAGACAGGTGTCGCTTATGAAACTATTTCGGGGCGAATGAGTCAGTATTCAGTCTCTGAATTTGCAATTTCAATCATTACGATTTAAGAGCAAATGCTAGGCTGTCATGCGTATATAAACCGCGCTCGTCATCTCTCAGAGATGGTAACGGGTTACAAAATGATGAACCGTTTAGTTCGTACCTTTCAAACATCAATTATTTTGCCATTCGATGAATTAGCAGCAAGACAACTGGAGCAACTCCAAACAAAAGGCATTAGACTGGGAAAAATGGATGCTAGAATTGCTGCCATTGCTTTGGCTAATCAACGGATTTTATTGACTCGTAATCGTCAAGATTTTGAAAAAGTTCCCGGACTAACCCTAGAGGACTGGACAATTTGATAGGATGAGTTAAAACGTCAGCAAACCGGTAAAAACTGAATCAGGATAGGGGCGATCTTCGTGAAACGACAATTACAAAAATTTGGCGATTGGCTTGAACGTCGTTGGGTACAACCCGCCTTTGCCGGTTGGTTCTGTTTAGGACTGTCTCTGTTTTATCTCGGTTCCGCCGCTAATACGATGTCTGGCTGGCTGTATGCGATTAGTGGTGCATCTTTTGCGCTGTTGGGAGTCGCTGCAATTCTTCCACCGCGATCGCTGCGTCATCTGCAACTTAAACGCCAGTCCATCGATCCCGTTAGCAGTGGGGAATCTCTCACTGTTATTTTCGAGATTCACAATCCCCAACGTCGTCCGAAACTTCTTTTGCAACTCCAGGATGAGATTCCCCCCCGCTTGGGAACTCCCCCAAAACGGGTGATTGAGTCTCTCGCTGGGGGGGAGACGCTGCGCTGGATTTATCAGCATCGGGCCGCGCAACGGGGAATTTACCATTGGGATCAGGTTAGCCTCCGTACCGCTGCGCCGTTGGGGTTATTCTGGTGTCGGCGATCGCGCCAGGTTCCGGGAAAGGCGATCGTCTATCCCCAGGTTCTCCCCCTACAACGCTGTCCCCTTATCGATGGAATTGGCCAGGAGGAGAATCCCGTCTTTTCCGCCTATGAACGTCAGGTTCAACCGGCCTCAGAAGGCTTAACTCGCGCCTTACGTCCCTATCGCTTCGGCGATCCCATGCGGATGATTCACTGGCGCACCTCGGCCCGCTATGGAGAGTTACGGGTGCGGGAGTTGGAGGTGTTCCAGAGTGGACTCGATGCGGTGATTGCGTTGGATACGGCGGCCCACTGGGATGCAGAAGACTTTGAACAGGGGGCGATCGCCGCTGCGTCTCTCTATTTTTACGCCAGTCAGATGCAACTCAATGTCCGTCTTTGGACGGCGAAAACCGGCTTAGTCAATGGTCATCGGGTGGTTCTCGAAGCCTTAGCGGGAGCCAGTTTTGGGGAATCGGAGACGGGGACTCCCATCGGCGATCGCCCCACGGTTTGGCTAACCCCCAACGCCGCCACATTAGAGACGCTTTCGGCCAACAGTCGCTGGATTCTCTGGGGACTATCTGTTCCCTCTGGCTTAGCCAGTGGCGGAATTTGCATTGACCCTGGCCAGGATTTACAACGTCAGTTACAATCATTATTGAAGTAACTTGATGGCATCATGACGGAATTTCCTCCAGAATTTTGGCGAGCGGTTGACGAGTTCAATCAGGGTGAGTTCTACGCCTGTCATGATACCTTAGAAGCCATTTGGCTCGAATCAGTTGACCCAGAAAAGAAATTTTATCAAGGCATTTTACAGATTGCTGTGGGGTTTTATCATCTCAGTAATCAGAACTGGAAAGGCTGTTTAATGTTATTGGGAGAAGGAACGAATCGCTTGCGGCATTATCGTCCTGAGTATGGTGAGATTGATGTAGAATCGTTGTTCTCTGAGGCATTGGAAATGTTGCAGGAGTTGCAAGAAGCGGGAGAGGAGAGAACGGCTGAGTTTGCGAGTAAGTATGGGTTGATTGGGGAGTCAGGGACGATGGCGTTACCTAAGGTAAATAAAGTCTCATCGTCAGCTTAAATAAGACTAAGTTAGAAGCCGATGACACCCGGTTTCTTCAAGAAACCGAGTGTCTGATAGTCGAGCCAATTCATGCCTAATGTTATTGCTTTAATTTACCAGCGAGTCCTGGCAGTAGATTACCCTAAATTAGCAGAATTCACTCCAATGATGTTATTAATACGTTTTAAGTTGAAATGACGCTAATTCGCCAAGTTGAAATTCGGGGCTTTAAGTCCATTTACTCGGCCAACCTAGAACTGGGTCGAGTAAACTGCTTGATTGGTGCAAATGGGTCAGGAAAAAGTAACCTATTAGAAGCCTTAGGCGTGTTGGGAGCAGCCGCCAATGGAGTGGTCGATGATGAGAGTTTACTACGTCGGGGCGTACGTGCCGGCTTACCGCGACTCTATAAAAGTTCATTTGCCAGCGATCGCACTCCGGCTCATATTGCCATTAGTGTAACTGGCTCAAAAAACGAAACCTATCGCGTTTCGTTACTCAATCCTCTCGATTCTCCTGAACCAGCGTGGTCTTATAAAACTGAAGTTCTCAGTGATGGTGAGACTGAGATTCTTTCCCAGGGAGTCCGCAACAAGAAGAACCTCAATCCGAAAGCTGGTTTAGCCGCCTTGGAACTGGTGCATCTCAACCGCACAAATCTCGCCGCTCAACTGATGCAACGCCTGCAAGAGTTTGCGATTTATTGCCCAAATACCCCGACTTTACGCGGGATTTTACCGGATCAACAATCCCGGCTTCCAGTGGGTCTCAGTGGTGGACAATTGGCTGAGGGGTTTGCGAGCCTGCGTCACCATTTACAGAGTCAGGGGAATACGGGTGAGGAGATTCTGGATCAGGTGCTGGAGTTGATTGACTGGGTGCTTGATATTGAGACAACCACTTCTGGGAGCAATTTATTATCACCCAAGATCCCGCGCCTGAAGCGACTTTTGAAATTCAGCGATCGCTTCATGAACCCCAGCCGCAATGAACTGACCGCCTATGATGCCAGTGAGGGCGCACTTTATGTCATTTTCGCAGCCTTGCTGTGCCTGTTACCTCAAGCGCCTCGATTGCTGGCGATCGATAATTTAGATCAAGCTCTCAATCCTCGGCTACTGGTGCGGTTAATGTCTCGTCTTGCCGGCTGGCTGAGACACAATGAGGGCGATCGCCAACTGCTGTTAACAGCTCATAATCCTGCTGCTTTAGATGGATTAGATTTAACCGATCCCGAGGTGCGCCTCTTTGGGGTAGAGCGCAATAGTAATGGACAAACCTGTATCCGTCGTGTCACACTCACCCCTGAACTCACTGAACTTAATGAGCAATATCCTCTCTCACGCCTTTGGTTAATGGGTCATCTAGGAGCCGTTCCCAATGTCTGAACCCTTGAAAATCGGTCTAGTCGCTGAAGGGCCGACGGATTATGAAGTGATTCAGGCTGCACTCAAAGCGGTATTACCCGACCCCTTCATCATGACATCTATACAGCCTGAAGCCACTCGACCCCAACTTGGCAGCGGTTGGTGTGGCGTGCTGAAGTGGTGTCACACAGCGCAACAAAGGCATACAGGTTCACTGGATACCGATCCGACTCTGAGCGGTTTTGATCTACTGATCATTCATGTCGATGTCGATGTATCGAGTTTCCGATATGATGACTGTGGTGAGTCGGCCTTAAAAGCACAGGATAACAACTGGGAAACGCTTCCCTGTTCACAACCTTGTCCCCCCATCCTGGATACGGTAGATGCTCTGCTGAACGTCATCAAAAGCTGGTTGGGTCCGGTCACTCCCGGCGATCGCACCCTGTTCTGTCTCCCAGCTCAATCTTCCGGGACTTGGTTGGCCGCAGCCGTCCTCTCGTCCAATGATTCTCGCCTGACTAATGCTGAGTGTAATCCTAGGGTAGAGAAAAAACTAGAACAGTTACCTAAGAAACAACGTATTAGGAAAAATAAGCGTAGTTACCGAGTCAATGCCCCTAAAATCACTGAGAATTGGGAACAGGTTAAAAGAGTTTGTAGCCAAGCCGCTGATTTTGAGCAAGCCATAGGCAAAGCTGTTGATCCCTAAGACTCATCTGACTACGCTAGTCTTGTTGTCTGTCCCCAACTTTAACCCAAAAACCATACTCAAGTTCAAGAATGCCGGGGAACCAACAGACGACTCACAATCCGTCCATCCTCAATCTTCTCAATCAGGAAATCTCCCCCCATCTGACGCATTAACCGTTCAAAAATAATCAACTCTAAGCCCGGCGGACGGTCTAACGGAGAAGCCGCCAGAAGGTCGCGATTCTCCCGTGGGGCGCTGAGAATCGCCGGTTGGAAAGCCCCCAAAATGCGGGGAGCGACCTCGCCGCTATCCGTGACCGACAGTTCTACAAACTCGTGATCTCCCCCGCCTTCTTCGGTGACGGAACGATACCAAATATCAATTCGTCCCCCCGCCGGCGATCGCCGACACGCGGCCAACAACACCTCCACAAACACTAACTCAAACTTGGCTGAATCTGCATAAAGCGTCACATTTTCATCCCGATGCACCTGCATCCAAATTTGTCGTTTCGCCGTCGCCGGTTCAACCCGTTCTAACACCCGCGAAAACAGCCGCACAATGGAAATCGGTTCAGGATTCAGTTGCAAACGCCATTGCTCATACTTCAGCAAATTCACCGCCCCATTGAGATTATCCGACAAATGACGCAGTAGCTCCTGGTGACGCACCTGTTGAACCGATCGCGCCCGACTATCATCTTCATCCAAACGAGATAGCCCTCCCGTCAAATCCGTCAACTGGGTGAGCTGTTTAATATCCAACCCAATGCCCCGATAAAGCTCCTCCAAACGGTGTTGTTTGTACCAATTTAGGGGGTCAAGGCGATCGCGATAGCGATTCAATCGTTTTTCCAATAACATCGCCCGTCGCGCCCAAGCTAACTGACCCGCCAGCAATTCCAACGCTTCCACCTGACGCTCACCCCACTCCCGTTGCGGCGGATCAGCCACCAAAATCACCCCAGTGGCCCGGCTGCTTGTGATCGTTTGCAGAGCGATCGCCCGCAACACCAAGCCTTGCAACGGTTCTAACCAAGTCTGAGTGGCCGCCGGGAGGCGCGTCACCGCCACGGGGCCGAACAGCCCCTGCCAAGACACCACCTTTTGCAACAGTCGTTCTTTCTTGACGTTAATCTCTTGCCCTTGAGGAATTTGATAGGCATCCTGAGCCACCAACGTGCTGAGACTCGCCGTTTTTAACCCCGGTTCCCAGGTGACTAACCCCACAAACGGAGACTCTAAAATCTCCGCCAGATAATGTAGATGACTCGACTCGGCGGCCTGCCAATTGGGAGCGTTGGCCAAACAATTCAAACCATGCCGGATCCCCTTCACCATCTGCTGATTTTGCTGACTGTTCTCCTGAATCGCTTGACTGCGGAGGATTTGCCCCACTTGACGACTCGCTAGAGTCAGTAACTCCCGTTCCGAAGTCGTCCAAACCCGCGACGACGGCTCTGCAATCACCACAAAGCTTTTGGGAAGTTGTCCCGGTTCCGTATTGGCAATCAGGGGCGATCGCACCCCCGCCTCAATCAACAACGGTTGCCAAGAGGTAAAGCGCATATCCCCACCGCCGCGAGTGGAGGCTTCGTTAAAGTCATCACTCAATTGCAGGGCGATCGCCCCCTCACTATGTTGCAGCAACTGCCAATCCACAAAGGAGAGGGAGGGAAACGACTCCCCCACCTCCCAACCTAAACTCTCGGGATAGGCCGACACCAACTCAATCTGATTCGTCTGGGAATCCGCAGAAAACACCAACACCGGCGCATCGTGGAGCCGTTGACTGAGCCGTTCGCTATAGCTCTTTAAACTGGTAGCTCCCTGAGGTAAACCAATGGTCAAATCGCGATCGAGTTCAATCTCCGCCATCCGCTCTTGCAGATGAGACAGAGGAGTCGTCAGAGCCACTAACTGAGCGGCCCCGCGAATATAATCCTTCTCTCCTTCTTGCCAAATTCGGGCTTCCGTGCCTTCAACCGAGAGAAACCCTAATAACTTCCCTTTCGAGAGAATCGGGGCCGCCAGGAGCGATCGCGCCCCAATTTGTGCCATCAAACGACTGGTAGCATCGGCTTTTAGAGATGAATAGGCTTCGCCGATGGCCACGAGACGGTTATCACAGAGGGTTTTATGAAAGCCGCTAAACTCCGCCAGAGGAATTTCCGTCGTTTCGCGATTCTCCGTTCCCTGGCGAGATAGACGACCGCGCGTGGTACTTTTGCGAAACGAGAGAGCGGCCTGCTCTCGCGTCCGTAACCAAAATAGGGCGCGATCGCCGTCATACCAATAGATATGAGTGCGCGCCGGGAGTAAAAACTGTTGCGTTGTGGCCACGATATTACGCAGGCGATCGTCCAGGCTTTGGGACTCTTGCAACTGAGACATCATCTCTAATAGCGGCTCATGGGGGCGTTTGAGCCGTTCCCGTTGCTGGTCCATTTCCCCCTGATGCAACCCCATCGCCAATTCCCCGAAGAGCATCGACAATAGCGATCGCTGCTCAACCGAGGGAAAATCGCCCCAGAGGGTTGAGCCTAACACCACAACCCCAAAACACAGATGACGGTGACAGAGAGGAAAAACGACAGTTCCCTGAATCCCATAGCGATTAGCCACCGTTTGCCATTGGCCGGCGCGGCTTTCTTCTCGTAAATCGGCCACTTGAACCGGTGCTTGTTGAATCACCGTCTGCTCCATAATATCCCCAGGACTGAGAGCAAACTGTTGGGGTAAATTTTGCTGAGCCACTTGGCTCAGTTCGCCCTCAATTCCTCGCAAGCGATGGCTGAGGCGATCGTAGAGTCCGATCCAAAGTAGGGCATAGTTAAACTCAGTGCGGAGATAGTCTAAGGTGGTTTTCACCAGGGTTTCAACCGTCTCCTGTTCTCGGAGGGTTTGCAGGGTATGACTGAGACTAACCAGGGGATTGGCGGAGGTGGTCGTGTAAGTATCTTGCATGAGCCGGGTGGGGGGAGGGAGCAGTTCAGGGGGTCACAGAGAAGCGTGGCGAGAGGGATCGCTCAGGAGAGACCGATCGCCGTTAATTGTTAATAATTGACCGTTCATCGCTGACAGTTTATATACACAAAAAAACGGTTTTGTCAAGAGTTTTATCGTCATAAATGTCCTGTTTCATCGGCCGGCTGCGCGATGGGTGAAGTCCTAGTGTAGGGTTGAATTGAGAGGATGGAGTTTAGGGGGTTGTCATGAACCTATATCAACAAATTGTGCGTCCAGTCCTGTTTGCAACCGCCGATCCCGAATGGTTGCATGGGCAACTGATGGCGAGTTTACGATATGTTTCGCGCCAGAGAAGCGTCTCGCCGCCGAATTTTGTAGCCGGGGCGATCGCCTCCCAACTCGAAGCGCAATTTTGTTTTCGCGATGAGCGCCTTGTGCAACGCCTCTGGGGGTTAGACTTCCCCAATCCTCTCGGCTTAGCGGCCGGCTTTGACAAAAATGGCGAAGTGGGACAGTTGTGGGGAGCGTTGGGGTTTGGGTTTGCCGAACTCGGAACCGTCACCTGGCATCCCCAACCGGGAAACCCTCCCCCACGACTGTTCCGTCTCGTTGAAGACCAAGCTGCCTTAAATCGCATGGGTTTTAATAATTGCGGGGCCATGGTCATGGCCGAGAACTTAACGCAGGTGCGATCGCCGCAACTTCCCAAGATCCCCATTGGCGTCAACCTGGGTAAATCTAAGGTGACCCCCCTCGATGATGCCATGGGGGACTACCGCGACAGTTTTGGGGCCTTACAGGCGTTGGGAGACTATTTTGTCGTTAACGTGTCTTCGCCCAATACCCCAGGACTGCGATCGCTCCAAGCTCCAGAACGTTTGGAGCAAATTTTGAAAACCCTGATGGACATGAATGCAGATGCTAAGCCTATTTTAGTCAAAATTGCCCCAGATTTGGAAACCACCGAAATCCGGGCAATTCTCGATATCGCCCTGGGCCTAAAACTCGGGGGAGTGATTGCCACCAACACCACCATCTCCCGCGAGGGATTAAAGACGCAACGGCTGGCCAAAACCGGAACATCAATCCAGGAGGAAGCCGGAGGAATCAGTGGTGCGCCCCTAAAATCTCGCTCAACGGAGGTCATTCACGAAATTTGGCGATATACCGAGGGTAAACTGCCCATTATTGGCACCGGAGGAGTCGCCAGTGCTGACGATGCCTGGGAGAAAATTACCGCCGGCGCCAGCCTACTCGAAGTCTACACCGGCTGGATTTACCAAGGGCCGGCAATGCCCAAACAAATCCTGGCGGGACTGGTGGCCAAATTAGAACAACAGGGGTTATCTCACCTCAGCCAAGCTGTCGGACTGGCGCACCGGGGTTAGGTCCTCTAAGATCCCAAAGACTTGAGATCCCAAAGACTTGAGATCCCAAAGACATCTCGGAAAAAAGCGCCCTCGGTGCAACTTTCCCGATACAATGACTATCTGCGGGCGGGCGGTGGAGCAGTGTGTTTTTAAGCTGCAAACGTCAAATCACCAGCGATCGCGCCCTCTTCTCCCTAACCGACACACGAGCGATGGGGAGGGGTTGCCATAAGCGAACACCAAGCTGCACATTATGCCAAAAGTTCTTGTTTCCGATTCCGTCGATCGCGCAGGGATCGAAATTCTCTCTCAAGTCGCGCAAGTTGATGTCAAAACCGGACTCCCGTTGTCCGAACTCATCTCCATTATCCCCGAATATGATGCCTTAATGATTCGTTCGGGAACCCAAGTTACCAAAGAGGTGATCGAAGCCGGAGCGCAACTGAAAATCATTGGCCGCGCCGGAGTTGGCGTCGATAACGTCGATGTGGCCGCGGCCACGCGACAGGGGATTGTCGTCGTCAACTCTCCCGAAGGCAACACCATCGCGGCGGCTGAACATGCTCTAGCGATGATGATGTCCCTCTCTCGCTATGTCCCCGATGCCAACCACTCCGTCAAAAGCGGGGAATGGAATCGTAAAGCCTTTATCGGGGCAGAAATCTACAAAAAAACCCTAGGCTTAATCGGTTTAGGCAAAATCGGTTCTCATGTGGCCAATGTGGCGAAAGCCATGGGGATGAAACTGATTGCCTATGACCCCTACATCTCCAATGAGCGGGCCGAACAAATTGGTTGTCGTCTTGTCGAACTCGATGTTCTGATTCAAGAAGCCGATTATATTACCCTGCATATTCCCCGCACCGAGGAAACGGCCAACCTCATCAATGCTGAGGCCCTGGCCAAAATGAAACCCACGGCCCGTATCATTAACTGCGCTCGTGGGGGACTCATTGATGAACCGGCCCTAGCTGAAGCGATCCAAGAAGGACGCATCGCCGGGGCGGCCCTTGATGTGTTTGGCCATGAACCCCTCGAAGCCGATTCACCACTACGAGAGGGGGATAAAAACTTGATTCTGACCCCTCACTTGGGGGCTTCGACGGCTGAAGCTCAGGTGAATGTGGCCGTCGATGTGGCCGAGCAGATTCGCGATGTTCTCCTGGGCCTTCCGGCTCGTTCGGCGGTCAACATCCCCGGCTTGTACCCTGATGCCTTGGCGAAACTGCGTCCTTACCTGGAACTGGCCGAGGCGTTAGGCAATATGGTTGGACAACTGGCTGGTGGTCGCGTCGAATCCTTAACCATCTCTCTGCAAGGGGATTTGGCCAATCAAGACAGTAAACCGATTACGATTGCGGCTCTCAAGGGCCTGCTCACACCAGCATTGCGGGAGCGGGTGAATTACGTCAATGCCAACATTGAGGCCAAGGAACGGGGCATCCGTATTATTGAGATGCGCGATGCTTCGGTTCGCGATTATACGGACTCTCTGCACCTAGAAGCCAAAGGCTCTCGGGGTGAGCATACGGTCACCGGTGCGTTGCTCGGTGATGGTGAATTGCGGATTACCAATGTGGATGAGTTCCCCGTCAATGTGCCGCCAATTCAGCATATGCTCTTTACCCGTCACCGGGATATGCCCGGGATTATTGGCCGGATTGGTTCCCTGTTGGGCAGTTTCAATGTCAATATCGCCAGTATGCAGGTCGGACGCAAGATTGTCCGGGGTGATGCGGTGATGGTGTTGAGTTTGGATGATCCCCTGCCGGAAGGAATTTTAGAGGAAATTCTCAAAGTTTCTGGGATTCGAGACGCATATACGGTCACAATGTAGGCAGGCTGAGTTGAGTTGGGGCGATCGCTTCGGTTGGTTATGGGCGGCGATCGCCCCCGAGGGATTCAAGCCGCCCAATTCACGATGAGAGGGGTTATGAGCAGTAGCTGGTGGGAAATCCAAATTTTGGGACATCCCGCGCTGGAAGAGAGCATTTTCTGGCGTTTGGACAATTTTGGCTGTCGAGGTGTGGTGAGTGAAACTCAAGCCGATTCCTGTTTAATGCGGGGCTATCTACACCAGGATCATGTGCAAATGCTGGATTTGGCGGCGTTGTCACTCTGGTTACGTCAGGATGCGATCGCCATCGATTTGCCGCCACCAGGAACCCACTGGCATTTGATTGAGGAGGAGGATTGGTCCAGCAGTTGGAAGGAACATTGGCAACCGACGGATATTGGCGATCGCTTTACCGTTTATCCCGCCTGGCTTGATCCCCCCCAGGGCAGCGATCGCATCCTCCTGAAACTCGATCCCGGTGTCGCCTTCGGAACCGGTGCCCACGCCACCACTCAACTCTGTCTCGAATCCCTAGAGATGCGGTTCAGCATGGGGGAAGAACATCCCATTGTTGCCGATATTGGCTGTGGTTCAGGGATTCTCTCCATTGGCGCGGCCTTATTGGGCGCAAAACAGATCTATGCTGTGGATGTTGACCCCTTAGCGGTGAAAGCGGCGCGCGCCAATCAAGCCCTCAACACCATTTCCACAGAAACCATGATCGTCGAGGAAGGCAGCCTCGATCGCATCATTAGTTTGACAAATCAGCAGCCCGTCGATGCCATTCTTTGTAACATCTTGGCAGAAACCATTGTTGAATTAGTGCCTCAAATGAGTGCGATTTCATCCCCCAAGACTTGGGGCGTGATTAGTGGGGTACTCCTCGAACAAGCCAAACCAATGGCTGATATTTTAGAACAACATGGTTGGATTGTGGCCACCCTCTGGAAACGGCAAGAATGGTGTTGTTTCAACATTCGCCGCAGCTAGGAGATCTCATGAACTGTCGAACTCGTTATGGCTGATTATGGTTGATTATGGCTGATTATGGTTGACTATGGCTGAAGAATTAAAAGTTCGCTATCGGCGAGGAATTGGCGTGACCTTGCTGATGGCCTCAATTTTTGTCCTGTTAGATGCCTTTGTTGTCTCCCTCAAAGGTGGATTTCCCTTTAGCCTCATTTCGGGATTTATTACGCTCTATGGTGGCTATTTATTCGTCAGTAAAACCTATATTACCCTGTCCCGCCATGAATTAAAGCTCTATAAATTGACCGGAAGGTTAGAGCAAACCTATTCCCTGCGATCGCTCAAAGACCTGACCCTAGACGAAAACCGTATCATTTACTGCCCCAAAAAAACAGAAACTCCCCTTCCCATTCGTTCTGCAAGAAATAACCTTGAAAACCAAGAGAATATAACAGATAAAATGATGGAGAGCGCCTACAAAGAAGTTCCTTCTTTGCTTGGAG
>NZ_JAWOCL010000096.1:0-7950 GCF_046483825.1 Sodalinema sp. | reverse complement strand
AAGCCCCCACCGCAACCCCAGCCAGCACAACCCCCACCCCAGAAGCGACCCCGGACCCCGAACCCACCCCAGAACCGAGTCCCACCCCAAACCCCGGACTCTATCAGGCTCGCGTCACCTGGCCCGAAGGCTTACTGCTGCGAGACAACCCCAGTTACGATGCTGGCAGCTTGGGGGGCATTGCCTTTAATGAAACGGTAACGGTCTTGGAAAATGTCCAGGATGGAGCCTGGCAGCGGGTTCGCTCTGAGTCGAGTAATCAAGAAGGTTGGGTCGTCGGCGGCAACTTAGAGGAAATCTCTTCTCCCTAAGGGGCGGCGATCGCCATCTCAAATCGTAATCTCAAATCGCCATCTCAAAGATTAATTTCAACCCCTCTGATGCGTCCCCCCAAGGATGCTAAAATAGTTTGCAAGATGTATTCTCCACAATCTCGACCGGATTACCGGACTTCAGGACTCCCAAAGTCCTGAGCCGGGGAATCCTGCATCGCCTCAACTCCTCCGATCGCAGGGGATGGAGCGATGATGACGTACTCTCACCTTGTTAAAGCATGGCTACGCTGACCCCGAACTCTCGCGAACGCAAACTCTCAAAACTCGAAGGAATTAAAGAACGCAGCGCCTTTCTGCGTGAACCCGTTGCTACAGAAATCCTCGAAGATACCACCCACTTTAGTGAAGCCGGGATTCAGATCCTGAAATTTCACGGCTCTTATCAACAAGACAACCGAGATAATCGGGTTAAGGGACAAGAGAAGGATTATCAAATGATGATCCGTACCCGGAACCCCGGTGGCTTTATTCCGCCGCAACTGTACCTGACCCTCGATCGCCTGGCCTCAGACTACGGCAACGAGACGCTGCGAGTGACCACCCGCCAAGGGTTCCAACTTCATGGCATCCTTAAGAAAAATCTCAAAGCCACCATTAGCGCGATCGTGCGTAACCTCGGCTCAACGCTCGGGGCCTGTGGTGATCTCAACCGCAACGTCATGGCGCCTCCGGCCCCGTTCAAAAATCGCCCCGAGTATGCCGCCGCCTGGGACTATGCCGATCGCATTGCCGATCTACTCACCCCCCAAAGCGGCGCCTATTACGAAATTTGGCTCGATGGCGAAAAAGCCATTTCCGGGGAGGAAGATCCCGAAGTCAAAGCGGCCCGCCAACGCAATGGCAATGGAACGCTCTTTAAAGATAAAGAGGAACCGATTTATGGGGAGCATTATATGCCCCGTAAATTCAAAAGCTGTGTCACGGTTCCGGGAGATAACTCCGTTGACCTCTATTCACAAGATCTGTCCCTAGTCTTGGTTAGCAACGAACAGGGAGAGGTTCAAGGGTTTAATATCCTCGCCGGTGGCGGCTTGGCCCGAACTCATAACAAAGAGGAAACCTTCCCTCGCTTGGCCGATGAAATTGGCTATGTGGATAAAGCTGATATTTATGACCTGGTGAAAGCCATTGTGGCCACTCAACGGGACTACGGCGATCGCCATAACCGTCGTCACGCTCGCTTGAAATATCTCCTCCATGATTGGGGCGTCGAGAAATTCCGTAGCACGGTCGAAGGCTATTTTGGCAAGTCGTTACAACCCTATCAGCCTCTGCCCGAATGGCGCTATGAAGACTATTTAGGCTGGCATGAACAGGGGGATGGCAAGCTCTTTTTAGGGCTATGGGTTCAAAATGGACGCATTGCCAATTATGGGGATTGGAAGCTCCGCAGCGCCCTGCGCCGTATTGTTGAGACGTTGGATCTGCCGATGCGTCTAACGCCCCATCAAAATGTCTTGCTGTACGACATTGATCCGAGCCAGCGTCAGACCATTAACGGTATCTTGCGGGAGGCTGGAGTTCAGTCCCTCGAAGGCTTGGATTCCCTGAAACGGTTGTCGATGGCTTGTCCTGCGCTACCCACGTGTGGGTTGGCGATCGCCGAGTCAGAACGGGCCATTCCCGATATTTTGGATCGCATTCGCAAGCTATTGGTTCGCGTAGGACTGCGTAAAGAAGAATTTGTGATCCGTATGACCGGTTGTCCCAATGGCTGTGCGCGGCCCTATATTGCCGAGTTAGGGTTTGTGGGACGCGCCCCCAATGTCTATCAGATGTGGTTGGGAGCAGATCCCCATCAGACTCGTTTGGCGCAAGTCTATCGCGATCGCGTGGCGGCCGATGAAATCGAACAGGTGTTAGAACCCTTGTTCGTCTATTTCAAACAAGAGCGTCAACCCGGCGAGCGCTTTGGTGATTTCTGCGATCGCATGGGTATGGACGGATTACAACAGTTCTCGGACAGCTACGATCCCTCAACCCTCAAACCCAAACGACAAGAACGCCATCGGATTCGCATTTATGACGAGGTTTACGATCGCCTCAAAGAAGAATCCCTGCGTTCGGGGAAACCCATGTTAGACCTGGCCAGCGAAGCCCTAAACGCCTATCTTGCCGGGAATCGCCAGGACACATAAACAGTACGGGAACAGTACGGGAACTCTATTCCCTGTTCCCTGTTCCCTGTTCCCTATTCCCTATTCCCTATTCCCTGTTCCCTGTTCCCTGTTCCCTATTCCCTATCCCCTATCCCCATAAAGTGTCATAGCTTGAGACACCGACAGCCGAGAGCGTACCCCCAAGGTTAAGGGTGAGGTATGTCCTCGGCTGAGGTGTTCTGAGGCGGCACAACCAATCATGGCCGCATTGTCGGTACAGTAGGCCATCGGCGGAAAGAGAACTCGTAGGCCGTTTTCCTCAGCAGCGGCGGTTAAGTCTCGACGTAAGCCACTGTTGGCGGCGACACCTCCTCCGACGGCGATCGTTGACAACTTATGGTCTAAGGCACAGCGGATAGTACGTTTGACGAGCGATCGCACCACGGTTTTTTGGAAACTGGCGGCGAGATCGGCCACGGGGAGTTCATCGCCTTCCGCCTTGAGTTTTTGCACCAGGCGCATCACAGCGGTTTTTAAGCCACTGTAACTGGCATCATAGGGGTGAATGCCGCCCTGGGGCAGTTTCACGCGGCCTTCGGGCAAGGGAAAGGCGTTGGGGTCACCGACTTGAGCCAGGCGATCGATTTCTGGGCCGCCGGGATAGCCGAGATCTAATAAACGGGCCACCTTGTCAAAGGCCTCGCCAGCGGCATCATCCCGAGTTTGACCGAGGGAGTGATAGTCGCCACAAGTTTTAACGTGAATGAGGCTGGTATGCCCTCCAGACACCAAGAGACAGAGAAAAGGCGGCTCTAGGCTGGGATCGCTGAGATAGGAGGCGTAGAGATGGCCTTCGAGATGGTGAACCCCGAGGAAAGGTTTGTCATGAACGAGGGCTAGGGTTTTGGCCGCCATTACCCCAACCAGTAACGACCCCACTAAACCTGGCGTGCAGGTGGCGGCTATTCCATCGAGTTGACTCGGATGGAGGTTTGCCTGGTCTAAACTTTGGGCGATCGCCTCGCCGAGTCGTTCGAGATGTTGGCGGGAGGCCACCTCCGGCACAACCCCCCCATAACGGCGATGGGTTTCGATTTGAGATGTAACAATACTACTTAAAACTTGACGTTTTTTAACAATTGCAACGGCAGTTTCGTCACAACTTGTTTCAATAGCAAGGATTGTGGTCATTTACTCTAAAAGGCTCTCCGGGAAGCGATATCTTTTATGATAGGATGCTAGCCAGATATCTTTGACATTGACCCCGACGCTGACATCGAGGTCATCAAAGATATCATTTTAAGTTTTGATATCCAAGGAAAGCATTCTTATGCGACGACTATTAGCGCTAGTACTGACCGCAGTTCTTTGGTTCAGTTTTGCTCCCACCGCTTCGGCTGACGTGGCGGGTCTGACTCCCTGTAACGAGAGTCCTGCCTTTATCGCCCGAGCCAAAGCCGCAACCACTGAGCAAGCGAAACAACGGTTTGAACTGTATGGACGCGAACTTCTCTGCGGAGAAGAGGGCCTTCCCCACTTGATTGTGGATGGTCGCTGGAGCCATGCTGGAGAATTTCTCATTCCTGGCGTGCTGTTTCTGTACATTGCTGGCTGGATTGGCTGGGCCGGTCGGAGTTATCTAATTTCGATTCGTGGCGAGAAATCTCCCGAAGAAAAAGAAATCATCATCGACGTTCCCCGGGCCGTTCGTTGCTCCTTGGCTAGCTTTGCTTGGCCTCTAGCGGCATTCAAAGAAATGACCACTGGAGAAATGTTTGCCAACGACAATGAAATCCCCATTTCTCCCCGCTAGACTGGACTAATTTCTCGTTTGAAAACCACGGAGTTGATTTAATTTATGAAAGACCTACAAAGATACCTGTCAACCGCTCCCGTTTTGGCAACGGCCTGGATGTTTATTACGGCGGGAATTTTGATTGAGTTTAATCGCATTTTCCCCGATTTACTCTTCCATCCTCTTCACTAAAGCACGGATCACGTCTTTATTTTGATGAGACCCAAAGACCCAACCGAATCGGTTGGGTCTTTTTTTTGTCCTGTTAACCCCCTTGCAGCAAACAGGCGACCGCTACACCTAACGCCGAACCAATGACGACTTGAAAAGGGGTATGTCCTAAGAGTTCCTTGAGGCGGTCTTCATCAAACTCAATGTCTTCATGAAACCAGGCATCAATCATTTGATTGAGAACCCGAGCCTGTTTCCCCGCCGCTTGGCGCACCCCAGCAGCATCGTACATGACGATCACCGCAAACACGACGGCGATCGCAAAATCAGGACTATCCCAGCCGAGAGTTTGTCCCACACCCGTCGCCAACGCCGTCACCAAAGCCGAGTGAGAACTCGGCATTCCACCGGTTTCAATTAAGACTCGTCCATTCAAGCGGCGATGTTGAACCGCGTACAACAGTAACTTCGACAACTGCGCGATCAAACAGGCCGCGAGTGCCACAATTAAAATGTGATTATTAAAAACCTGCGCCAAATCTTCCATAACTTCCCTTAGTACTGGCGACGGATAATAAACTCAGCAATTTCGACTAAGGGACGAGCCGCCTCAGCAAACGGTTCAAGTTCTGATTTAGCCTCTGCGATCGCCATTTCCGCCTGTCGCTTCGACTCCTCTAATCCCCACAAACTCGGGTAAGTTGCCTTTTGCACCTTAGCATCCTTGCCGGCCGTTTTACCCAACACTTCAGACGAGGCCGTCACATCGAGAATATCATCCACAATCTGAAAGGCTAAACCAATCTGATAGGCATAGCGAGACAGCCGTTCCAGCTCCGAGTTGGAAGCACCAGCTAACAAAGCCCCGGAAACGACACTGGCTTCAAGTAACGCCGCCGTTTTATGCGTGTGGATAAACTGTAACGTCTCCAGAGTAATATCGGGTTTCCCTTCCGACTCCAAATCCACAACCTGGCCCCCCACCAATCCAGCCGCACCGACCGCTCGTCCTAAACGAGCCACAACCCGCAAGAGGTTCGGCGCGGGGACATCTCGGGTTTCCACGGCGATATGTTCAAAGGCATAGGCCAGGAGTCCATCCCCCGCCAAAATCGCCACATCATCGCCAAACACCTTATGATTGGTCAGTTTCCCCCGTCGATAATCATCATTATCCATCGACGGCAAATCATCATGAATCAAGGACATGGTATGCACCATCTCCAACGCACAAGCCGTTGGCAGAGCCATCTCCCGAGTCCCACCCAGCATCTCACAGGTCGTTAAACACAAAATGGGTCGTAACCGCTTCCCCCCAGCCAAGAGAGAATAGCGCATAGCCTCATAGATTCGTTCGGGGTAGATGACCGGAAGTGCGCGGTCGAGCGCGGCTTCAACTAACGTCTTCCCCTCGGCCAAATAGGCACGGAGATCAAACTGCTCGTCCCGAGGCGAGTTCCGGTCGTCCGTCATTACCATCCCTTTATCCTTTTTCTGCATCATATCTGACAAGGTGTTTCCGGGCGATCGCATCTCCACAGAAACCCCCATCACTAGGCTACCAGACTGTTTGACATCCTCATGCCTTAAAATCGGGAAAACTCCCTTTCATCGCCACGAGATACCCGCAAGATACCCGCAACAAAAAGTGGCTCCCAACTCAGTGGGAGCCACATCATACCCTAATTCAGCTCAATTCAGCTCAATAGCGAAGGTCTGACATCCAGAATCTAACATCCAGAACCAGACTTCAGCCAGAGGCTCTAGTCGAGAGGGTTCATATTCAGAACCGGCTCAGTCTCACGATTGAGACCGGCTTCAAACCCACCCGCAGCAGCGCGAGCGCGTCCGGCGTGCCACAAGTGACCCACCAGGAAGAAGAACGCGAGAATGAAGTGAGACGCCGCCAACCAAGCACGAGGGTTAACGTAGTTAAAACCAGAGTTAGGCTCCGTAATAATCCCACCCACAGAGTTGATGGAACCGTTAGGAGCGTGAGTCATGTACTCAGCCGCACGGCGAAGTTGCCAAGGCTGAATATCATTTTTGAGTTTGTTGAGGTCGAGACCATTCGGTCCACGGAGAGGCTCAAGCCAAGGACCACGGAAGTCCCAGAAGCGCATGGTTTCACCACCGAAGATGATTTCACCGGTCGGAGAGCGCATCAGGTATTTACCCAGACCTGTCGGTCCTTGAGCAGACCCAATGTTAGCACCGAGTTTTTGGTCACGAGCCAAGAAGACAAAGGACTGAGCCTGAGAGGCTTCAGCGTTAGTCGGGCCGTAGAACTCACTCGGATACGCGGTGTTGTTGAACCAAACGTAAGCCGAAGCGATGAACGCCATCAGAGACAGAGCGCCGACACTGTAAGACAGATAGGCTTCACCGGACCAGATGAAGGCGCGGCGTGCCCAACCAAAAGGCTTGGTGAGGATGTGCCAAACACCACCAGCGATGCAGATTAAGCCAACCCAGATGTGGCCACCGATGATATCTTCCATGTTGTCCACACCGATGATGGACCCAACGCCACCAAAGGGGTTTCTCACGAGGTAGCCAAAGATAACCGAGGGGTCGAGGGTGGGGTTGTTGATGACGCGAACATCACCGCCACCGGGTGCCCAGGTATCATAGACACCGCCAAAGAACATGGCTTTAGCAACCAACAGCAGCGCACCACCTCCCAAGAGGATGAGGTGGAAACCAATGATGTTGGTCATTTGGTTTTTGTCCTTCCAGTCATAACCGAAGAAGGAGGAATATTCTTCGAGGCGTTCGGGGCCACGAACAGCGTGGTAAATTCCACCGAGGCCGAGAACAGCCGAAGAAATCAGGTGAAGAACACCAACGACAAAGTAGGGGAAGGTGTCGATCACTTCACCACCAGGGCCAACGCCCCAACCGAGAGTTCCCAGGTGAGGGAGCAAGATTAGACCTTGCTCATACATGGGTTTTTCGGGAACAAAGTGAGCGACCTCAAATAAGGTCATCGCGCCGGCCCAGAAGACAATCAAGCCAGCGTGGGCAACGTGAGCGCCGAGTAGTTTACCCGACAGGTCGATAAGACGAGCGTTCCCAGACCACCAGGCGAATCCTGATGATTGTTGGTCACGTCCGCCACTGATCATGGCAGTGTTGAACGATGTTGTCACGAGGTTTAACCTCCTCTAAATCTAACGTGCGTCGGGGATAGGAGAACCATCAAGACTTTGGCGTTGATGATTCTCCCGGTGAAAAGGGTCAATGGGGGGATTAGGCTGAGACTTGCATCAGAACAACGATGCTAAGACCTACAGTAGCAAACCTACGGTAGCAAACCCCCCAGTGGTAAACCCGAGTTAATTCAAATTGAATCCGAATTGACCAAGGGGATTACCCAGGGTGTTACAGAACGTTTTATAGAACGTTTGACAGAACCTGTTACAGAGCGTTACCGCGAGGTAGAACTTCCTCGGGGAACTCAAAGTTTTGGTGAGGTTGGTCCGTCGGGGCCATCCAAGCGCGAATCCCTTCATTCAAGAGAATGTTCTTGGTGTAGAAGGTTTCAAAC
>NZ_JAWOCL010000225.1:0-15331 GCF_046483825.1 Sodalinema sp. | reverse complement strand
TTCCCTATTCCCTGTTCCCTGTTCCCGATTCCCTATTCCCTGTTCCCTCCCCCATGTCCGACACCAACGCCATACTCCGGCAAATTCCCATTGTTGCAGGGTCTCTCGGAGGAACGTTACTCCTAGTGAATCGCCTGTTAACCGATAATCTCACCACTTGGCAGGTTCGCTCTGATGTTCTCGGGGCGATTATCTGTGCAGTGCTGATTTTGACGGGGTTACTCTGGCAACGGGTACAGCCGAAACCTCCCGATTCGGTCATGTTGCAGGGGGAAGAAGGCTTGGAACTGGCTGACGATTTACCCGATTCAGTGCAGCGAGAGTTGGCTTGGTCTTCTCAGTTATTATTGACCAATACGGTCACGAAAACCCTCGTGGTTTGGTATCAGGGACGGGTGCTGCTGCGACGGGGAATTTTGGCCGAACAGACGACGGTAGAACTTGGAGCGATCGCCCAACGGGCCATCCAAACCCAAAAACCCATCTATCTCGTCAAACTCGACCTCTATCCCGGTCGACTTGAGTTCAATTATTTACCCCATAACACACAAGGGGTAATTTGTCAACCCATTGGCGGTGAAGGATTGATGATTTTAGGGGCGAATGCCCCCCGCAGTTACAGCAAACAAGATGAAACCTGGATTGCGGGACTCGCTGAGAAGCTCGCCGATACCCTGAAACGGGAACTCTGATGGTAGGTCATCGGGGGCGTGATATCCGTCAACCCTGGCTGATGTTGTTGCTTGTCATTGCCCTGGGGGGACTGTTGCGGGGGCTGAATCTAGGGGAAAAAGCCCTCTGGCTCGATGAACTCCTGACGGCTATTTTTAGTTTAGGGCGGGGAATCGCGGACATTCCCCAAGCTGAATTTCTGTCTGTCTCGGCCGTGCGATCGCAGCTAAGTCTAAACCCCGAGGCCAGTTGTCAGCAGATTGCCATAACGCTCAGCCGTGAATCGACCCATCCGCCTCTATTTTTCTGCTGGCTTCAGCATTGGTTGCGTCTGATTGCCCCTCTGAACCTATCTTTAGCCGAACAGTTGCGATCGCTGCCGGCCCTGTTGGGGATTCTCGCCATTCCCAGCCTCTACTGGCTTAATCGTCTCGCCTTTTCCCGAAAAGCAGGACTGTTAGCGGCGGCCTTAATCGCCCTATCTCCCTTCGCCGTCTATCTGTCCCAAGAAGCCCGTCACTATACCCTACCACTACTGCTAATTAGCCTCAGTTTAGGGGCATTGGTCCGCTGGGGACAGGGCCAATGGGGCGATCGCCCCCTACCCCGAGGAACTCGCCCCCTCTGGGTTCTCTGCCATAGCATCGGACTCTATAGCCACTACTTCATGGCGATCGCCTACATCGCCCAAATCGCCACCTATCTCAGTCTCAGTCTTGCCCTCAAGCTTAATCTCAATCTCAATCTTGGCTCCAAACGTCCCTTAGTCGCCAACACTCCGTCCTCTCGGGCCATTCCCCTCAGTCATCTTCTCAGCCTTATCCTACCCGGGCTAGTCTTTTTGCCCTGGCTATCTCATCTGGGCCAACATCTACAACGCTCGGAAACCGACTGGTTTCAACCCTTTGAACCCAGTTGGACCGATCACTTCGCCCCCCTGTTGCAAACCCTAGCCAGTTGGGTGGTGATGTGGGTGACGTTACCCGTCGAACATCAACCGTTGGCGATCGCCATCCCCGCTGCTGTGGCGATGGTGGCCCTGAGCCTGGGGTTAGGAATCACCGCCTGGCGAGGCGGCCAACATCTCTGGCGTTCACCGGCCTCTCGACTGCCGCTACTGATCCTCATTCTAGTGACGCTGTGGAGTTTGTTGGGCTTTGTCTTCATCGTCTATGGCTTAGGCAAAGATATCACCATCGCCCCACGCTATCACTTCGTCTACTATCCCAGTCTTTGCGCCCTAGTCGCCGCAGCACTTAGCACCTATAAATCTCCCAAAATTCCCGCCCTTGCCCTGATGATGGGAGGAATGAGCAGCCTAGTGGTGATTTCCGGCCTCGCCTTCGAGAAACCCTATCAGCCGCGTCAGGTGGCCCAACAGTTGCAGCGATCGCCCGCCTCAACCTTAGAAGTCGTGATCGGCTATGAAAACAGCCAAGAAATCGCCCTGGGGCTAAGTTTTGCCCTCGAACTTCCCCCCGAGACAGCCGTGGCATTTCTCCCCCGTGACGGCGGATACGAGCAAACCTGGCAACAACTGGCTCAACTTCCCGGATTGTCTGCATCACAGCCATCAACACCCCTTGATGTCGATCTGTGGATCATTGCCCCAGGCTTACGAGAAGCCGAGTATCCTCAACAGGTCGAGCGAGAGGCCCTCACCTGCGATCGCCGCCCCGACGACTACTACCGTCTCGGGATTCCCTACCAACGCTATCACTGTCAGCCTTCACGAGTCTGATTAGAATGGAGAGAAGAGCCTAGGGCCTGCACCCCATTTGACTATGTTTGTTCAAAAATCTTCCTATGAAAACGCGATCGCTCGCTACTGCGATACGCCAGATACCCTGGAGTTGTTGCGACAACATCGCCCATACCTAGAAGCGATTCCCAGTTTGCGGCGACCCGATGATAGCCTAATTTTGCTGCCATTTCCCCTCGTCCGCCTACGGGAATCCCTCAGTCAACGGGGCTTAAGTGGCTTAGACATTCGCGCCGGAGAGACCGTTTGTTTACCCTGCGAGTTGGGAATTATCATGTGTGAACCCGACTGGCAAGTCAAAGTGGGAGTTGAGATCTTTATCCTCATCCATCGCCCCCAGGAAGACTTCTCCGACTTACTGCTACGCTGGCGACAAACCCAAGTGTTACTCGATCGCGGCTACGAATGGGTGATGCCCTATCGCTACCGTCATATCTATAGTGAAGCCGCTCAACGCATCTTTCCCCTCTTTGTGCTGTTCGAGGAAACGCCCCAACATATTAAACGAGGCTTAGAGGGGGCCAGTCTTCCCTATGTGGTTGAACCCAGCCCCGTTCAGGAGTCGGAGTTCGAGGAAGAACTGTTTTCAACGGAAAGTCCAACCCTTTAAATTCCATTCTTTCACATTCACCCATTTGCAAGATGAAAGACCAACAACATCCTCAAGCCAAACTCGATCGCGCCGCCATTAACAGCTTACTGGCGGCCGACCCCGACGATCTCAACTTGGCAGAACTGGCTCGATTACGGGTTCGCTACAACGGATTTCCCGGCGCACGAGATATTCAAAATGACCTCGATACGTTGCTCAAACGCTGGAATCTCAGTGAAGAAGACCTCTTTGCCAAAACCCGGCAACTACACGGTAGCGCCCGCATTTTCAACGTGGGAACTCGTAAAGCTGACGAAGCCGACTGGAGTTAAATTGAGCCTTAGCCACGTCGGGCAAATTCGAGGCTATTTTCCCGAATGGTGACATCATAGCCATCCAGAAAGTCCTGTCCCAACAGACCCAGTTGTAAGCCCTCGGCGATGGTAACGGGGGTATTGCGCAGCACGATTCCATTGAGTTCTATCGAGGCCACATAGCCGATATCCATCTGAACCCCCCGTTGACTGGCGGTGTCAATGATGGCCGTGCCGGCTCGGCTAATGTTCAACTCCTGGGCCATCCGTGCCGTAATCACCGTACCACTGGCCCCCGTGTCGAGGAGCATTTCATAGGAACGACGGCCGTTAAAATTGACCTCCACCACCGGAATGCCCCCAACACGGCGCAGAATGGGAACTTCAATGAATGTGGCGGCCGGATCGCCGCGACCAGGATCCGCCCCAGGGGAGACGGAACTGTCTGCTGTTCCTGAATCGGGGGGACTCGGACAGAGATTATCTAAATTGATAAGCTGACCATGGCCATCGACGAAAAAGCAGCCTTCAAATTCTTGGGAGTGGGTGGGTTCAGGGAGTCCGAGGAAGGCGATCGCGGCGATCGAGAGCCAAACTGTTCGTTTCATTATGTCAATCGTTAGGGTGTTAAGGTTAATCGTAAACATATGGCAGCCGTCCCCTCCACACTCTAGCAAAGGCCCCATCGTCACAAGGCCACATACAATTAATGCCACATAGCCTGAAGCATTTAACAAGGCGGCCTTGTGCCAGATTCTCAACTGTCTCGCCTGTTGCTGGCCTTGGGCTTAGATTTGCGGCGATACTTTGAGTTTAAACGGGACAGCGCTGAAACTGTATCAGAAGGTTGAGGCAGAGCGAACCGGGGCGATCATAGACTAAATGGCAGTTGTTCCCTTGTCGTTCTCCTAAATCCCGTACCTTATGAACCCCACAGATTTAGCCTTTTCCTCTGCCCTCGACCAAGCTGCGTTAATTCGCTCTGGGGAGATCTCCCCCCTGGAACTGACCCAAGTCTATCTCGATCGCATTGCCCGCCACAACGATCGCCTCGGCGCCTACATTACCGTTGCCGAAGAACGAGCCATCAAGACCGCTAAACAACAAAACGAGCAATGGAGTCAGGGCGATCGCGCGGCCCTCCCCCCTTTTTTCGGGGTTCCCATGCCCATCAAAGACCTGGCCCCCGTCGCCGGCCTACCCTGTATGCGAGGCCTAGCCGCCCTACGCGATCGCATTGCCGAGTACACCCCCGCCCATGTCCAAGCCATTGAAGCCGCCGGGTTTAACCTCCTCGGCAAAACCTCGACTTCAGAACTCGGCTCCATGCCCTTCACCGAACCCATGGGCCTGCCCTCAGCCCGCAATCCCTGGCATCTCGACTATACCCCCGGTGGCTCGAGTGGTGGCGCGGCGGCCGCTGTGGCCGCTGGCTTAGCGCCCTTGGCTCACGGCTCGGATGGCGGTGGCTCGGTGCGCGGACCCGCCGGCTGTTGTGGCTTGGTGGGGTTCAAACCCTCCCGAGGGCGCATCTCTCAAGCCCCGGAAGGAGAACATCTCATGGGACTGGCCACACCCGGTCCCCTCACTCGCACCGTCCGGGACGCAGCGGCGCTGCTGGATGTCATGGCCGGCTATGTCCTCGGAGATCCCTATTGGCTCCCGAATCCTGAAACCTCCTTCCTCGAACAAACTCAGCAAGCACCTCCACATCTCAAAATTGCTGTGGCCTCGGAGATTCCCCATTGGCCCATTCACCGAGACTGTCAAGCCGCCGTCGAGAGAACCGCTGAGCAATTGGGCCAGTTGGGCCATGAATTGGGGGTCGGCTGTCCCGATTTTTCTGATTTAGCCGCCCCCTTTCAACAGATTTTTGCCAGTGCGATTGCCGCGACGGGGGTTCCTCCTGAAGCCCTCAGCCCCATTAATCGCTGGCTCATGGAACAGGCCGGAACCGCCGCTGAACTCTGGCAGTCGATGGCCCAACTGCGCTTTCTATCGCGCCAAATTGTTGGTTTCTTCGCCGATTGGGATATCTTGCTGTTGCCCACTTATGCCCATCCCATTATCAAAATTGGTGAATGGGCCGATCGCAGCCCTGAAGAGACGTTTGAGGCCGTCAGCCGCTGGGTGATGCCCTGTCCTCCCTTCAACGCCACGGGCCAACCTGCTATTTCCTTGCCGGCCGGCTTCGATGAGCGGGGACTGCCGATGAGTGTACAATTAGTTGGAAAACCCGGTGCGGATGCTCAAGTCTTGCAACTGGCGGCTCAACTCGAAGGACTTGAGGGATGGACTCAACATCGTCCGCCTGAAACGGTAAGCTAAAGACGCAGTACAATCGGCGGGCGCTAAATACCCCCGCTTACTGGCGATGAATGCAAAAAAAGTGGGTTTCTGGGCAGTGATCTTGATTGCCATCTTTTTTATCCTGGATGGCGATCGCTGGGAGTTTCTCCCACAACCGGTGCGCAGTGCAAGTTTTGAAACGCGAACCTTTTTGATTGGCTTGTGGCCAGACTGGTTGAAACCTAAGGATCGTAATGAAGATATGGAAGAAGAAATTGAACGGTTACAAGGACAGGTTTTAGCACCGGTTCCAGAACCGTCCCGCCTGCCGTTAAGTGACTTCTCAAGTCTTACCTAAGTCACATAAGATAGGACAATCTGAGGCAGTAAAAGCCCCTCTAGCTAAAGGTTTTGCTGTCTTTTTTTGCCTGTTTTTAATTGTGCTTTATTGGGTTGATTGGGTCTAAAATTAGTCTAAAAATTGGTCTAAAATTGGTCTAAAACTATGAACAATTTTCCAGTGTTCATGATGATGGATTGTTCCCACTCTTTCTCCCCACTATGACTCGTGTTTCCCTACTGTTAATTTCTAGTCTGATGGCCCTGTGGGTCGTGGCGATCGCCATGTTGGCCGTCCAGAACGCCAGCGCCGTCTCCGTGCAGTTTCTCATGTTCGCCTCAGTTCCCATTCCCCTGGGAACCCTGATGGCCTTTTCCGGCGCCTTCGGACTCCTGACTGGGGCGATCGCCATTGCCATAACCGCCAAATAACCCCTATAGCAATCGAAGATTGGCCTAGAACAACTCTGAGTTGGGAGAGAATCCCCGATCTCTTGCCTTCTTCCTCCCTGTTCCGGTGTTCCGGTGTTCCCAGTTCCGGTGTTCCCTTCTTTTGTCTCCCCTATTTTTTGTACCATTCAGACCAACTTTTGCTATATTCTGCAAACGCACCTTCTATCCTTAAACATATCCTTAAACACCATGACGGATCTTGCCATCGGCATCATTGGCGGTAGTGGACTCTACCAAATGGATGACCTGGAAAACCGCCAAGAGCATCAGCTTGATACCCCCTTCGGAGCGCCCTCCGATACCCTCGTAACGGGAACCTTACAGGGAGTCCCCGTCGCCTTCTTAGCACGACATGGACGCGATCACCATCTGTCCCCTTCCGAACTCCCCTTCCGAGCCAATATTCATGCCTTCAAACAGCTTGGCGTACAATACCTCATTTCCGCCTCAGCCGTGGGATCTCTGGCCGAAGCCATCAAACCCCTAGACATGGTGGTTCCCGATCAATTTATCGATCGCACTCAACATCGTACCGCGACGTTTTTTGGTGAGGGACTCGTCGCTCATATTGGTTTCGCCGATCCCGTCTGTCCTCAACTGGCCAGTGTCATCGCCGACAGCGCCAGTTCTCTGTCCCTCGATGGCGTGACCATTCACCGAGGGGGAACCTATGTCTGTATGGAGGGGCCAGCCTTCTCAACCCGCGCTGAATCCCACCTGTATCGCAGTTGGGGAGCCAGTGTCATCGGGATGACGAACCTCACCGAAGCCAAACTGGCCCGAGAAGCGGAAATCGCCTACGCCACCCTAGCCCTCGTCACCGACTACGATTGCTGGCACTCGGATCATGACAGTGTGACCGTCGAGATGGTGGTCAATAACCTCCGTTTGAATGCTCAAAATGCTCAACAGGTGATTCGCGATGTTGTCGCTCGTCTCCATGCGAATCCCTTTGTGAGTGAAGCTCATTCAGCTTTAAAGTTTGCCGTCTTAACTCCCTGGGAGAGAGTTCCCGAAACCACGAAAAGCAAGTTAGAGTTACTGCTAAAGAACTATATTTGATCTCTCGTTTGCGGGGCGTCTAAACCGCTCAATAAGTCTGTCCCCAGATAGAGGCAGATCCCTCCTCTAACTCGATATACTGAAGGGCAGATCGCGCTTGGTCAATTCAATCCCAACCTGAAGGCCTCATCCTCCCCACCGGGTAGGGTGAGGTTTTTCCCATCTCGCTAACCCAGACGGGGTCGTTTAGAATTAACGATTAGCAGTTGTGCATTGTGCGTGGTGAGAATAGTGCGTGGCGATAATTGTGCGTGGCGATAATTGTGCGTGGTGAGAATAGTGCGTGGCGATAACTATCCATTAACCCATTGGTTATTCAAATTATTCAAGAGGATTAGGCTGTGGTCGTAGATTTCTCCCCTCCAGAAACCTTACTTGCACAACTAATTGAACTTCGTAAAGCCATCATCCGGGATGGAACCCGCTCTTTTGAGCAATGGCGACCCTTTATTTGGCGCAGTAGCTTTCGCAGTGCGGCTTGGAACTTGGCGTATTATTTAGCCTTGCAACAACGGGATGCTCAGAAACTCGAACGGGCCTTAATGCCTTGGGGGTTATCCTCTCTTGACAGTGGTATTAGTAGTGTTTTGCCACACCTCGATGGAACGATCGCCTCCCTCGGCGCCGTCTGTCGGATTAACCCGACGCTCTTACCTCAGCATCCCTCTCCTCGGGCCTTCTTTCGGGGTGAGCGGCTGTTAAAACGTCATACCAATGAATTATTGGGCGATCGCCCTTGTCACCCTCATGATCACCATCATTGGATTGTTCCTTGTCCTAACTTGCCCCTCGATGCCTGCTTTTGCCAGCAGTTGCAGCAGCAGGAGGTGACGGCCTTACGCATTGACTTACGGGAAAACCCCGAACAGGGGGCCACTGCGATCGCCCAATTCCAGGCCAGCCAACAGCCAACTCAAGAGAGTGGCCATCACCGCTGCAAACTCTGGCTCACTCTTGACGAAAAGGATATCGGCGATCGCCCTCAACCTCAAAACCAGCCCGTCCGTTGCCATCGTCTAACCCTAAAAGAAATTCTCCAGACCGCCGATCTCATCGAAATCACCAACTTAGGCAATCCCGAAGCCTTAACCCAACTCCATCACGCCATCCAAGAACAAACCCCGAGCGATCGCCCCTATCCTGGCATCATCGTTAGCCTGCACCCAGAGATCCAGCTAGAGCAACTTCCCGACATCATCGTGCGTGGCGCCGGCCGCTATCCCTTCGGCATTGGCATTCCCCCCGCCTTAACCCCCCAAGTCCAGCTATCTCACACCGGCCAACGGTATCAGGCAATTCTTGACCTTTGCCAAGCCGCTTGTATACCGGTGATTCTCAAGAATCAAACCGAGGCCAGTCCCAGGGACTCCTTAAACGGGGGAACCTCCCCATTAGTCGCCATCGTGCGATCGCTCCCCTAAAGGGCCGTTCCTAAGCCTCCTCCTCCTCAGCCACCTCATAAACCTGTCCCTGGGCCACCACCACATCCCCTGGCACAAGTTTACGACCGCGACGAGTTTCCACCGCACCATTGACTAGCACTTCACCATACTGAATTAAGACCTTCGCCTCTCCCCCAGTATTGACCGCGCCAACCCACTTAAGAAATTGAGCGAGTTTAATCGTTATGGGATCGTCACTCATACAGCTTAGCGGCTCCCATTAGACCCGTGATGGATACGAGCTACCTGTTCCGCCGATAGCCAAGGCATATTGGGGTCGCGATCGCTCCGGGCCACTGACTCTGTAGACTGTTCTTGAGAGGGCGATCGTCGATACCCCGGCACCAACTCCTCCACATCCTCAGGTAACGAGAGGAAACATTGTACCGGAGAGGCTTCGAGCATAGCATTCTCATCCGGTGGCACAAAATCATGACGGATGCTGTCGTACTCCAGCACCTCCCCCGTCTCAATATGATAAATCCAGGCGTGTAAATGGAGCTTATTGCGATACAGCTTCGAGTGAATCACCGGATAAGTCCGTAAATTCTCAATTTGAGTCAGGACATTCTCCGCCACCGCCACCTCTAACAGCGTTTCCCCATCCAAATGCGAATAATTTTCCTTCAACAATTGGCGAGTGGCTTCAGCATGACGTAACCACTCATACACCAGAGGCATCTCCTCCTCTAAGCTGCTGCGTTTGAGTAATCCCTTCATCCCGCCACAGTGAGAATGTCCACAGACGATGATATGCTCAACCCCGAGGGCCTGCACCGCATACTCTACCGCCGCGCCTTCACCGCCATTGGCCGCCCCAAACGGGGGAATGATATTCCCCGCATTGCGGATGACAAACAATTCCCCAACTTCGGCATTGGTAATCAAATTCGGGTCAATCCGCGAATCCGAACAGGTAATAAACAGAACCCTGGGTTTTTGTCCGTGGGACAACTGTTCAAAGAGTTCTTGGTGGGTACTAAAATAATTCGACTTAAATTGTCGCAGACCCTTAAGCAGTTTTTTCATGATGTCTTAGTCTATCGTCCGTGAATGCCTGTAACGCCCCCAAGCTGGCGAGCCGGGAGTCTTGGGGAGTTTAACTCCATCTAGCCGCTGCTGGCCCTGGGCGATCGCCCCGCGAGTCGGCTTCAACCATCGAGTCCAACCCGTCGAGTCTGACACGCCTTATCTAACAAGCCCGAATGAAGCTCACCCCATCTAACTGAGGTCAAAATTTTGTTTCCGACAGTCGCAGAAACTCCGTATTGACACCGGATTCGCGAGTTAGGGCAATTTTACCAGTTCGAGCAATCTCACGAATGCCAAACTTCTGTAAGACCTGAGCAAATGCTACCATCTTGCCGGGATCGCCCACCACCTCAAGAATCAACGAGTCGTCAGCCACATCCACCACCCGAGAGCGAAAGATCTGGGCCAACTCAACAATTTCCGAGCGGGTGCTACTCGTCGCATTGACTTTCACCAACATCAACTCCCGTTCCACACAGGGAATCTCTGTAATATCCTGAACCTTGAGGACATTGATCAACTTATAAAGTTGTTTGACAATTTGCTCAATGACCTGGTCATTCCCATTGACCACCATCGTCACACGGGAGACATTACCCTGTTCCCCGGTCCCCACTGCCAAACTTTCGATATTAAAGCCACGACGGGCGAACAGTGCCGCAATACGAGTCAGCACGCCCGCCTCATCTTCCACCAAAACCGAGAGCGTGTGTTTCATTGTGTGTTTTTTCTTAAAAATGTCCTATGCAACCAATCGTTACTTGTATCATGAAAACGGCTCGAAATTGTAAAAACGAAGAGAAAACGATCTATGAGTTGGTTAAGCCGAATTTTTGGTAAAGAAGAAGAGGAAAAAGCCTACGAGTTTCCGCCGATGCCCATCAAAGAAGCCGTTGAAAAGGCTGGAGGCAGTATTGCCGCCGCTGCCGCTGGCGCAACGTCAGCCGAAGAGGCCGAATCCGGGGAACCCATCCCACCCGAACGAGTTGGCCTAGATGGCAAATATGACCAAAGTGGATTAGCCAAACGAGTGGTTCGGGCCTTTGACGAAAACTCGGACACCGATGACATCGAAACCATCTGGGTTGCCCAACTCGGGACCCAAGTGGTTCTCAAAGGAACCGTGCCGACTCAAGAGGATCTCGATCGCCTCGTTAGCATTGCCGAGGGCGTTGAAGGGGCCAGCGAGGTCGACAGCAGCGAGGTCGAGGTGAGCGCCTAGACTCTCATCCCCCCAGAGAGACTCGCACTGAGTCTCTCTGGATCTCTTTAGGGCGTTACGTTGACGGCCGCTGAACCCCACGAACCCGGCCTGGGCATCTTCAGCCCTCTTTCACCGCCTTAGCGGCATCACCTCGTTCGAGAACCAAGCGTAACATCGGCGGCGCCACAAAGGTCGTGGCAATAACCATCACGATGATGGCAGCTTCGAGAGATTCCGAGAGAACCCCACTGGCTGCACCTACACCGGCAAAGACGAGACCCACTTCACCCCGAGGAATCATCCCCACACCAATCGCCAGACGATTAGTATCGGGTTGGCCAAAGATGGTGAAGCCGGTGACCACCTTACCGATAATGGCGACCACAATGAGGAAAGTGGCAATAATCAAGCCCTCGCGATTACTGGGAACCGCTGGGTTTAACACCGCCAAATCCGTACGGGCACCGACCACAACAAAGAAGACAGGAACCAGCATATCGGCCACAGGAATGACCTGTTCTTCTAACTCATGCCGTTTTTCCGTTTCACCGAGAATCAAGCCAGCCGCAAAGGCCCCGAGAATCGCCTCAAGTTGAATCGCTGCCGCAACATAGGACAACAAGAACATGATAATCAGCGACACAATCAGGAGGGGACCACGAGTTTTCAGTTTGTCCACCAGGGAAACATAATAAGGTGCCAGGAGGCGACCCACCAAAATCGTGCCAATGAGAAAGGCTCCAGCACTGACGGTTAGGAACAGAATATTGTTGACCTGGACTTCCCCAGTTTTGACCAAACTGGCGACTACGGCCAGGACGACGATGCCCAAAATATCATCGAGAACCGCTGCCCCGATGATAATCTGTCCTTCTTTGGAACTGAGTTTATTAATTTCTGCCAAGACTTTAGCCGTAATCCCAATGCTCGTTGCTGTCAGAGCAGCACCGGCAAAAATCGCAGGAATGGCGGGGGTCTCAAACAAGTAAATCAGGCCAGCGGTTCCCATAGCAAAGGGGGCCACCACCCCGACAACTGCCACAATGGCAGCTTGGGGACCATATTTAATCAGTTCCCCGAGTTCGGACTCTAAACCAATTTCAAACAGGAGAATAATCACCCCCAACTCCGAGAGGATGTTAATCACTTCACTCTCGGCGGAAAAGGAAGCCGCTAAGGTTTCGGGTGTCAGTTCCCCCGTGGCTTCAATGAAGCGAAAAATCAGGGAGTCGCCAGCTTGCGCCCCACTCTCGGGGAAAATAATCAGGTTTAAGACAGAAATGCCGACGACCACTCCACCCACCAAATCTCCTAATACGGGAGGAAGATTGATGCGCGCACAAATTTCGCCCCCAAGCTTACTGGCAAGGTAAATTACAATTAAGCTCAGGAGAACACCGCCTAAGACGGTTGCTCCATCGGCTTCTGCTTCCGTTGCTGTGGCTAAAAGGGGTGAAAATCTACCGGGATCGATAACAAAATTAAATGAGGGTGATAAGGTCATTGTCAATGATTAACAAAAGGTCTTTCGTAGGATCTACCCTGTCTAATGTACAAGAATTATGGCGACCTGTGACGATCGCCGTCCCAGTCTGACCCCTCGCCCCAATTTCGGGTGCCATTGTTAAAATTTATGGAGATTCCCGGCCAATCTTAAGCTCATCGCCTTTAGCTAATCCATCGCGATGAGCTAGACCTAAGCCAAAATGTCTTCGATATCCTTGTTCTCTCCTCAACTCTTTTCTCAACTACGATGCCAAAGAGACTGCAACACCGCGTTCGACCTCTGCAACTGATACTGCTGTTGAGCCTTGGCCTCGTTGCCTTGGTTGCTGGACTCTTCTGGTCCGGTCGTCGCGGGGGCGAGGAGTTTCCCCCTCAGGCCGACGATTCAGACGCCGTGGCGGCTCTATCTCTCGGGCCGTCCCGACAGCAAGATGAACTTGAACGCTTGGCCGAGGGGCCAGCCTCAGCTGATCGCGATCGCGCCGCCTATCTGTTAGCGGTTCAGGCCATCGCCGATGGCCAGCCCGATGAGGCGATGGCCCGACTTGACCCAGTACGCCCGCGATCGTCCCATATCGGGGGCTATATCCTGCTGGCCCAGGCCCAAGCTCAGAACTTGGCCGGAAATGATGCTGAGGCTCAAGACCTCTATCAGCAAATTCTCCAAGATTTTCCCGAAGACCCCCTGGCGGCCGAGGCCTTGTACGCCCTCGGAGAACAAGATCCACAATTGTGGGACCAAGCCCTAGCGGAGTTTCCCCGTCATCCCCGCAGCGCTGAAATTGCCCTGCAACGGCTCGAAACGCAACCGAATGACCCAGATCTCCTCAGGGTCCTCTCAACCCACCTTTATTTGGAGAATTTTACGGAACTGCTCGATCGCCGGGTAAGCCAACATCGTGAGCGTTTGACCCCAGAAGATTGGGAAACCATCGCCTTTGGCTATTGGGAAAAAACCCTCTATGGCAAAGCCGGGAATGCTTACGCCCGCGCGGCCAATACACCACGCAATCTCTACCGTACCGCCCGAGGACTGCAATTAGGAGGGGAACGCAACCGCGCTCGTCAACGCTATCGGATTCTGATTCAGGCCTTCCCGGAGGCGGAGGAGACAGCTACAGGCCTGTTACGCTTAGCGGAGATGGTGGACTCGCCTCGTGAAGCGATCCCCCTATTGGATCAGGTGATTGCCAACTTTCCCAATCAAGCGGCTGAGGCCCTGTTGCTGCGATCGCAGATGTTAGGCGAATTGGGCAGCTCTCAATCAGCTCAACAAGCCCGTCAGTCGGTGTTAACGCAATATAGCAACTCAGACACCGCCGCTGAGATTCGCTGGCAAAATGCCCAAAATGCTGCCCAACAGGGGAATCTACGGCAAGCCTGGGATTGGGCTAAACAACTGTTGACGGAGAATCCTGATAGTGAGGACGCTCCCCAGGCGGCATTTTGGATTGGTAAATGGGCTCAGGGACTTAACCGTCGTGATGATGCTGAAGCGGCCTTTACAGCCCTGTTACAGCGCTATCCAGAGTCTTATTATGCCTGGCGGGCGGCATCGTTCCTGGGCTGGAATGTGGGGACTTTTACGACGGTGCGATCGCTCACCCCAACCGTCCGCGATCTGGCCGAGCGTCCCCGGCTTCCGGCTGGCTCCGATCTGACGCGGGAACTCTACGCTCTGGGGATGGATGAGGCGGCCTGGCGACGCTGGCAAATGGAATTTCCTGACCCCATGAACCCCACCGTGGCGGAACAATATACGGAAGGATTAATGCTACAGGTCATTGGGGATTACCTCGATAGTCTGTTTATGTTGTCGAGTCTGGGTTGGCGCGATGATCCCGAAGAACTGGCCGAGTATGAAGCCTTCAAAGCAGAACCGGCTTATTGGTATAGTCTTTATCCCTTTCCCTACCGAGAGCCAATTCTACGCTGGTCTGAGGCCCGCCAACTGGATCCCTTGTTAACGGTGGCCTTGATTCGCCAAGAATCTCGCTTTATGCCTAAAATTCGCTCCGTTGCCAATGCTGTGGGACTGATGCAAGTCCTCCCAGAAACGGCTGATTGGATTGCGGCACAACGGGATGAAGCACCGCCGACGAGTCTAACGGACCCTGATGATAATATCCGTCTGGGAACCCTCTATCTCGACTATACTCACAATGAATACAACAACAATACCCTGTTTGCACTGGCGAGCTACAATGCCGGACCGGGAAATGTTGACCGTTGGATTTCTCGCTTTAGTTTTAATGATCCCGATGTTTTTGTTTCGCAAATTCCCTTTCCTGAAACTCAGGGTTATATTAGTTCGGTAATGGGGAATTACTGGAATTATTTACGTCTTTACAATCCAGAAATTCAAGAAAAACTCGAACAAATTCGAGATGAGTAGAGTCAGCAAAATTGGCATCCCTATCTGTTGCCTGTTGCCTTCTTTTGCCCAGTTTTTTGTCCAATTCGCTTCCTCCTTCCTCGTGTCATGGCTGAAGCCGTGACACGGACTCTGGGCGGCTCTGCCGCCCGTACTCAGGGTTAGAGAAAACTTCCTATCTGTTGTTGCCTGTTGCCTTCTTTTGCCCAGTTTTTTGTCCAATTCGCTTCCTCCTTCCTCGTGTCATGGCTGAAGCCGTGACACGGACTCTGGGCGGCTCTGCCGCCCGT
>NZ_JAWOCL010000182.1:0-10573 GCF_046483825.1 Sodalinema sp. | reverse complement strand
TTAAAAGACTATCTGTGTCAACGTCGCTATCAGGTGGTAGGATTTGACCCAGAGGATAACCGTGTCACCTTCGAAGGAAACGTACGCGCCAGTTGGTTTCTCGCAATTTTTCTCAGTCTTTTAGCCGCCGTTGGTTTCCTCTGTGTTGCCTTAGTGTTAGCCACCCTTATCCCCAGTTTATCTCAGGGTATCATAGCCCTGGTGTTGCTCTCCCCCCTAGCTGGTGTTTTCTATTGGAAACAGGCGAATCGCCGGGAACAGGTTTCGCTCACCGTTAAAGCCATGGATAACAGCGACGAAAAAACTTCCCCCAAACTCGAAGCCGAGGGAAGTATTGCTACGATTGTTGGCCATCGGGACGAGTTGGCGGCCCTACAACGGGCCAGACCAGACTTGCAACCCAAATAACTCATTGAGTTAGCGAGAGACTCCAGCGAGTGCAATCACGTAAAACTCCTGGGAGGGTTGGAAGCTCCGTGATTGATCGCGGAGAGGAAAACCGACTCAAGCGGCTTTAGCCGCCAGCACCCCCTTGCGGGGTGGAGGGGTATGGTTGCCCCTCCATGGAGCTATGGTTGGCTCCGACTCCCTTGCGGGGTAATGTTGGCTAAGCGCTAACGCGCACGCTCCGCGAACGCTAATGTTCAGAGTCGGTACTTTCCCAATCGCACTGTCTTAACCCCTTAGGACTGTTTAACGATTCGGTTCTAGAGCCGGGAACTAGCACGCATTCCCGGGTAGGAACTTTAACTCTTGCTCGCTCACGTAGCCAGTTAAGGCTTAAGCTGGTCAGCTACCTGAAGGGGAGGGCACGAAGCCCCCGTGCTTCAGCCGGGGGTGCTGACAATCGTTTTGAGGGGCTTAGGATCTCGTTCAGCATCGCTACGTCCAGTATAGGCGCTCGCTTGTGCCAAAATCTCAGCAGCAAGAATCGACCCTAGCCCGAGAACTGCAACGAACAGACGGTATAGTTGATCTGGGACGGGGTGGCAGTCATGCCCCCAGTTCAATCGGCCCAACGCCTGGGACGATGATTGGCCGTGGGCGGCATCTAACCCGCACATCGTCACGTCTCCCGACTAACCAAGTCCGAGATTAGCAAAAACGTGGACTTCAAGCAGATTTTCCCAACCTCAAACCCAGTAATCGGAGTTGTACACCTACTTCCTTTGCCCTCCTCGCCCCGATGGGGAGGGAATTTGAAGACAGTCATCGATCGCGCCGAACGAGAAGCTGCGGCCCTAGCAGCGGGCGGCGTGGATGGCATGATTGTCGAAAACTTTTTCGACTCCCCGTTCACTCATGGACAAGTCGATCCCGTCGTCGTCAGTGCGATGACCGTAATTGTCGAACGCCTGATGGGATTAGTTACGGTTCCCATCGGCGTCAACGTCTTACGCAATGATGCCCGCAGCAGTTTGGCCATCGCCAGTTGTGTCGGCGCTAAATTCATTCGTGTCAACGTGCTGACGGGCGTTATGGCCACTGATCAGGGCATCATTGAGGGCCGCGCCCATGACGTGATGCGATACCGGCGAGAACTCGGCAGCGATGTCCAGATTCTGGCCGATGTGTTGGTCAAACACGCCCAACCCATTGGTAGCCCCAGTCTGAGCCTGACGGTCCGAGAAACTCTAGAACGGGGGTTAGCCGACGGGGTGATTCTCTCGGGGGTCGCCACGGGGATGCCGCCGAGTCTCGAAGACCTAGAGGTGGCCCAAGCGGCGGCGGGGTCAAAACCCGTCTTAATTGGGAGTGGTGCGACCTGGGAGAATATCCCTCATTTGATGAAGGCGGCCGATGGGGCCATTGTCTCAAGTTCCCTGAAACGACATGGCAAAATCCATGAACCCATTGACCCAATTCGAGTTAGCCAGTTTGTCGAAGCCGTCCAGGGAGATCCCTCAAACGAGACGGCGGCGATGGTGAATCGTCGCGCTTTTAAAAAAGTGCGATCTTAATGCCTAAAGGTGCCGTCTTAACCTGTGATCCGAATTTGGAGAAGATTCAACCATGACTCGTCGATTAGCCACGCCCCGCTTTAACCCTGGGTTGCGTCCCCTTATTGGGGCGATCGCCGTTTTAGGAGTCCTAGAGACGACGTTTTTAACGGTGGTGAAGCTAACGGACCAGGTGGCGACCATTTGCCCGACAGAGGGCTGTAATCAGGTCTTGACCAGTTCCTATGCCACAGTGTTCGGCGTCCCCCTAACTCTGTTTGGCCTCTTGGGCTATGCACTGATGGCTCTGTTTGCGTTTGCTCCCTACGGTATTAGCCGCGATCGCGATCGCAAGGGCCACGATCGCCTCGATCGCATCAGCGGCTGGGGGCTACTGGTGGGAGGAAGTGTCATGGCGGCCTTTAGTGGCTACCTGATGTTTCTTCTGGTGAACGAACTGCATGAGTTTTGCCCCTACTGTCTCCTCTCGGCGCTGTTCTCCTTTAGTCTGTTTGGCTTAGCGGCCTTTGGGCAACATTGGGAGGACGAGGGACAACCCCTGTTCACCAGCTTGATTCTTGTGTTTGTGACTCTGATTGGGGTCACTGGCCTCTACGCCGATCAGCGTCCAGGGGTGGCGGCTACACCGGCCGGGGCTATGGCTGAGGCGGGACAGCGCGGTGCGGCGATTACCACGGAGTCTGGCCGGTCAGAAGTGGCTCTGGCGGAGCATTTAACGGCCGTTGGCGCTCGCTATTTTGGGGCCTATTGGTGTCCCCACTGTTATAGCCAGAAACAACTGTTTGGCTCAGAGGCCTTTGACAAGCTGACCTATGTCGAATGTGATGCTAATGGCTATCAGGCTCAACCCCAAGTTTGTCAAGATGCCGGAGTGCGGGCCTATCCTACCTGGGAGATTGATGGGGAACTTTATGAGGGAACCCGAGAATTACGGGAGTTAGCCCGGTTGTCGGGGTATGAGGGCGCTCGCGAGTTTCGCCATTCGATTCGCAGCGTGCGCTAATGGCCGGTAATTGACCCGAGAAACGGGGACGGAGACTGGTATAATCCCCTCTCAAGGAATAACAATCGTTTTGACTTGGGGGCAAGAGATCGTGGCACAGTGGCAAGAAATTTCAGGGGCAGTGACGGCTCCTCGGGGCTATCAAGCGGCCGGGATTACCGCCGGCTTGAAACCTTCAGGGGCCAAAGATTTGGCGTTGATTTATTCTGAGGTCGATGCGATCGCCGCTGGGGTCTTTACAATGACTCAAGTGCGGGCGGCCTGTGTCGATTATTGTCGCCAACAGTTGCAACGCAAAGCCAGCGCCCGAGCCATTCTCTGTAATGCGGGCCAAGCCAATGCGGCCACCGGTGAAGGGGGATGGGAGGATGTGCGAGAAAGCGCTGAGTTGGTCTCTCAGTCTCTGGGAATCCCCGGTGATGCGGTGTTGTTGGCCTCAACGGGGGTCATTGGGCAACGGATTAAGATGGAGGCTCTACGTCAGGGGGTCCCTCAGGTGGTCTCGCAGCTTTCGGGGACCGGTGGTGATGAGGCCGCTGAGGCGATTGTGACCACGGACTTGGTGACGAAATCGATCGCCCTCGAAGCCCAATTTGGCGATCGCACGGTCCGCATAGGGGGCATCTGTAAGGGATCTGGCATGATTCACCCCAATATGGCGACGATGTTGGGCTTTATTACCTGTGATGCGGTGGTTTCGTCGCAATTGTGGCAGGAAATGCTCAGTCGGGCGGTCGATCGGAGTTTTAATCAGATTACGGTTGATGGCGATACCAGTACCAATGACACGGTCATTGCTCTGGCCAATGGCCAGTCTCGCACCCCGGCCATTGTCCGCGAAGGACCTGAAGCGAAGAAGCTCGAAGCCATGCTCACCGCCGTCTGTCAGCATCTGGCTAAGGCGATCGCCCGTGATGGGGAAGGCGCCAGTTGTTTGCTCGAAGTGTCGGTTCAGGGCGCCGCCACTGACGCCGATGCTCGCAAAATTGCCCGCACGATTGCTGGGTCGTCGTTGGTTAAATCGGCGATGTTTGGACGAGATCCCAACTGGGGTCGGATTGCAGCGGCGGCTGGACGAGCCGGAGTGACCTTCAATCAGGAGGAGTTGCGGATTCAATTGGGACGCTTTCAATTGATGGATGGGGGACAGCCGCTCCCCTTTGACCGTGCGGCGGCCAGTGCCTATTTACGGGAGAAGGCCGAGGGCGAGTATCTCAAGACGGATACTGTCGAAATTGGCGTCACCATCGGCAAAGGACCGGGTCAGGGGGTGGCCTGGGGCTGCGATCTCAGTTATGACTATGTTCGCATCAACGCCGAATATACGACGTAGTACCATTTTTTTAGACCGATAATATAGGACGCTTTTTTTTCTGAAACCCTTTCTTTGCAAAGGTGAAAAAATTAATATCGTCCTAAGTTTACTGTTTATTTAGTCTGATTGCTCAGCCGGTGAGGTTGGGGGAAAGCTGAACTCAAACACCTGACTGGGGGCGTCATCGCTGACGGTTCCGGTTTGGGTTTGGGTTTCGCCATCGAGGCTAATGGAGAGTTCAAAGGGGATGGGGGCGCGATCGCCGTTGCAGCGGGTAAAGAGAGTCACGCTGGCGATGTAATCCCCCTCGGGCGCATTTCCCGGCTCCCAAAACACGTTTTCAACGGGGTTCTCGAATTGGGACATACAGCCGGCGTTGGAGTCAACGTCGAGTTGTCCGCCTGAGGGAATGGACGGGTTGGCAAAAAAGGCGGTGTCCCCATTGGGATCGGTGACGGCTAAATCTAGGTCATCTAAGCTATTCCAGCGTAGCGTCACTTGGACATCGCCGGTTCCTAAGACGGGTTCAGCGGCGCTGGTGGTCTCCGTGGGCGGCGTTCGGTTGAATCCTAGTAATTCTTCAGCATTACTGTAGTATTGCACCCATTCCGAGAGTTGGGGATTACGACGCCAGCGATCGCGCCGGACATCGACGGATAATAAAGGGGTCATTAAACCCTGGTTTTCCCCCATCACCACCAGAGACACATCACTGACGACGATATCGGCATTGAATGTCTGCTGAATTTCCTCCTGAGCAATGGTTTCAGCCCGTGTCAGTAGATCTCGAAACCGCTCTCCGGGTTGGGGGCTAAGGGTGACGGTGAGCCGCTCGGTGGCCGCTTGCACCAGGGCTGGGGGCGTTAAAAGTGGGATGGCGATCGTCCCCAAAGCGACAATACGAAGGATTCGGGCGAGAGAGCGAGAGTAGAGCACGGATTTAAGCCAGTTGTGGACAAGCGTTGAGGCGGGGGGAACCCAGGGGTTCGCCGGAGTCGGGTGGCTCACCCGATTCCGGCGAACAGCTGAGCAATGTCTCGGGTTGGCGCATCCTCTTTGGCGACGATTTCCACAATTTTATTGCGAGCGTCGGAGGAGAAGAGCGCTTCGACACAAACATGGGCCACTTTCTGTCGAGGAATACTCCCTTCGGAAAGTGAATCGGCCGATCTCATGATAATCGGTGCGGGGGTATCTTCATTTTTGAGTCCCCCTGGACGCACAATGGTGTAGGTGAGTCCGCTTTGACGCAGCGCCTCTTCGGCTTGTTTTTTCCAGTACAAGACCAGCCAAAACAGGTTCAGGGGATGGAAAAACTCGGAGGTGCATAGGGAACTCACCAGGACAAACTGCTCGATATTGGCCGTTTGAGCCGCTTGAATCAAGTTTTGGGTTCCTTGGTAGTCCACCTTGTAGGGGCCGGTGGGATCGAGGCTCGGACGCGCTCCCGTGGCGCACAGTAGGCTGGTACAGTCGGCGAGGGCGTTGGCGAGAGTTTCGGCGTCGAGGACATCTCCAGTCACGAGTTCGGCTTGATGGGGTAAAATCTCTCGGGCGCGATCGAGGTTACGAACGAAGGCTCGCACGGGAATCTCCCGTTGAACTAGCTCTTGGACGATGTGGCGTCCTGTGGCTCCAGTGGCTCCGGCGACAAATGCTTTCACGGTTCCTATGGTTGCTATGGTGATGTTTCAGGTTAAGAAACAAGAGTGCTGCTGAATATCTTAGCGAATTCGGTCAAAGTTCCGAGATATTACTCATTGCCAGGGTAGATGAACAGGCTAAGCTAGAACAGAGGAAAGGCGAGTTGTCCCCTAGGAACAGTATCGCCTAATACTAAAGGACATTTGAACGATGCAGTCGTCTGTTAACTCGCAGTTCACAAACGCCCAAGACCATCCCGCTTCGGTTGGAGATGAGCCGATGACCCATCCTGAGACGGCTGACACTCAGGTGAGCGATCGCCTCTACTGGTTTTATACCCAGTTCGAGGGCGTCATGGAGATGTATGCTGAGGCAGAGGCGGTTCGTCAATATCTTGACCTTCATCAAGGCTGGTTTCGTCGCTGTGCAGCGCCAATGCAAGTGACGCCCCTGGGAGAGAATGGCTATGATTTGACGATTGGCCAGTTTGGGGCCTTGGGCTATTATGTGGAGCCAAAGATTGGTTTAGAGTTAATTCCCCAACGCGATCGCGTGTATCGGATTGAGACGATTCCGATTCCTGATTATGTTCCTCCGGGTTACCAGGTTGAGTTTCAGGCCACCCAAGTCTTAGAACCGCTGCCAGTCGAGGAGTTAGAACAGGCGGATTCTCCCATTACTCGGGTCAGTTGGGAGTTAGATTTAAATGTTGGGGTCTTGTTCCCGAAGTTTATTCGTTCCCTGTCTCCGAAGTTGATTCAACGAACGGGCGATCGGTTGATTACGCAAATTGTCAAGCAGGTTTCCCGCCGTTTAACCTGTAAGGTGCAAGAGGACTTTCATGAACGTTTAGGTCCTGAGTCCCTTGAACAGTACCGTCGGTTAAAGAAGCTTCGCACGAGCTTTGCTTGCCTTCCTCGGGAGGCTAATGACCCCGATCATAGGCCTCCTCAAGGGTAGAAATCACCGCCTTTTCCTGAAACTTCCGCGCCAGTTCAGTGACAGTCATTGCAAAAGCCTCATAATGGCTGTCCTCTTCCCGTAATGCTTGACATTGCTGAATGACTTGCTTGAGGGCACCACGACGGGCCGCATGAAGCAGACGCTCTAAATCCTCGGCCGGGGGGACTCGCCATGTCGCCTCGGCCTCAATGGCCGCCGTTGACGAGGTGGAGGGGGATGTCTCTAGGGCCGTTTCCCGAATCCAGGTGAGATGGAGATGCTGTTCTAACATCAATAAGAGGCGGTCAAACTCAATGGGTCGCGGTAGGAAATCATCGCTTCCGGCGCTGGTGCTAAAATGCCGATCGCGCTCAAAGACACTGGCCGAAGAGGCGATAATTGTGACGTTCTCTAACGACGGGGTGCGGCGGATTTGTCGCATCATTTCAAAGCCATCGAGAACGGGCATCACTAAATCGGTAATAATCAGATTAGGACAATGCTGTTTGGCTTTTTTTAATCCCTCTGCACCGTTGTTCGCCTCAAGGATTTCAAACCCCAAGGGGTGTAGTAAATTGGTTAATAACATTCGGTTTTGTGGCTTATCATCTACTAATAAAACCGTCAGTCGGCGACCCTCATATCCCACAATTCGAGAGCGGCTATCGGTCTTAATATCGCTCTCGTCGGCGACGGGAACCGTCATCTCAAACCAAAAACAACTCCCTTTGCCAAACTCACTGCTTACCTGGATTTTGCCACCCATCATCTCAACAATGCGTTGGGCGATCGCCAACCCCAATCCCGTCCCCTCCGACAACTGATAGGACTCTCCCACCTGTTCAAAGGGTAAAAAGATGCGATCCAATTGCTCAGCCGTCATCCCGACACCTGTGTCTTCAATCACAAACCGCAAGCCAACCGAGTCCTCAGCAGTTGACAACTCCGGTACAGGTAATACTGAAAAAATAATCCCCCCATGGTCGGTATATTTCGCCGCATTACCGAGGAGATTAATTAACACTTGTCGCAACCGCTTTTCATCCACCTCGATGGTCTCGGGTAACTGATCACTCGGTTGATAGGTAAATGTCAAACGTTTCTGAACGGCGCGGATTTGACACATTTCCGTAACCCCGGTCAGCAAAGCTGGCAACGAGACCACCCCAGGATGGAGTTCCATTTTTTGTGCCTCAATTTTGGAGAGATCGAGGATATCGTTAATCAACGTCAACAGGTGGGAACCACATTGATTGATCACCTCAACGCCCTGTCGTTGAATCTGATTTAAATCATCTCGTCGTTGCAGAATTTGACTATAGCCAAGAATGCCATTGAGTGGTGTGCGTAATTCATGACTCATATTGGCCAAAAACTCGCTCTTGGCTTGGGAGGCTCGATCGGCTCGTTCTCGGGCAATTTTTAAGTCTTGAGTGTAGAGTTCAACCTGTTGAATGAGTTGATTAAACGATTCGGCGACTGATCCGACCTCATCATGATTGTGGACGGGACAACGGAGGCTAAAGTCGGCGTTTTGGGTGACCTCGCGAGCCACCTGTTCCACATCGAGGAGTGGACGAGCTAGGGTGCGACTGGTGATGAGTGCTACCAGAATTGATAATAATCCCGATAGGCCAATACTGAGATAAATAATCCACTGTCGCCAGATTTTGGCCTGTTCGAGTCCCGCTTGGGCTAGTTCATGTTGGGCATCTGCGGCGGCATCGAGCCAAATTAGGTATTCTAGGAGGCGATCAAAGCGAACCTCTAAGGCGATCGCCTCTTGACTGGTCAGACTATCGAGAATTTGTTGTTGGGCGTTGGGAATTTCTACATCTGTGAGTTGGGGGGGATTCAGCTGTTGCCACAACTGTTGAATATCGGTTTCATAGTCTTGACTGACCTGTTCATAGTCCAGCAGGAGCGATCGCAGTTTGTCAACGTCAATATCGGATTCGTGGCCATAATGATCTAGGAAGGTTTCAAATTCAGAAATGGTCTCGCGAACTCGATTGACATCGGCTTCGAATTTCGAAACTTCGTAGTCGAACCAGATCGCATCGCCGAGGACTGTCATCAAGCGTTGAGGATGTAACCGTATCGCCCCGACAGAATTTTCTAAATTGTAGAGTAAATCCCGCTGGCGATCGGCGACAGAAAATTCAAAATAGGCACGCCGTTGATAATAATTCCCGATGGACAAACCACTCACGGTTCCGCAGACGGCTACGCCAATGACTAGACTATAGCCAAGTGCTAGTTTTTGGCCAATCTTTAAGCCGTCGGTTTTGCGGGTGAGATATTGACGGCCGGGGAAGGGCAACAGGTGCAAGCGTCGCTGTAACCGCTGCTTGAGATTCAGGAGTTGTGAGGATAAAGTCATGCGATCGCCGCGTTTTGAAACATTAACCTAAAAGCAGCCATCGCCATTGGCTGTTCATGATTCATCGGTAGTATTAAATCAATATAGCAGGACGCCCATAAATTAGGATATTAATTAAAATAATCAGGGACATTGATAACGATTAACGGCCAACGCTCAACCGGTAACGGTGACAGTTTCCTTAATCGAGAAAGTTTCCTTGGCCAATGGTGCGATAGGCTTCCCGGATGCTGTCATAGTCACGGTCTGCAACGGATACCACCTGTGAGCCAAGATATTTATTGTTGGCGGGAATTGTTGTAATCGCTGCTACAATCTCATCACTATGCTCTTGAGCCAATTGGCGCAATTCTTCAATAAACTGAGGTGAGGTGCGACTATTGACGACAAGCACATCATCTGGGAGAGGAGGACTTTGAACCAGTTGTCGATAGTCGTCAGCAGAGACATCATCTTGACTGAGAAAGTTACGATAATCGGTTAAAGAACCAAACCAAGCATCCACCTCTCCCCTTTGTAGGGCCTCAAGACTACCCTCATCTCCTAAAAACTCGACGGTGTAGTCTGTTTGAGGGTCGAGTCCGGCCTCAACTAGGAGACTTGTGGGACCGAGATGGCCACTGGTTGAGCCTAAGTCGGACATGGCTAAGAGTTTACCTTTGAGATCATTGAGTTCGGTAATGGGACTCTCGACGGGGACAACCCCGACACTGTGATAGTCGGGACGAGTAATCGCAAAGACGGGTGTGGCGTTGGTCCTGGCCCGAATCAGAACATACTCAGTGGGGCCGGCTAAGGCTAAATCAATGGTTCCGGCTTGTAAGCCAGCGGCGGCGACGGTGGTTGTGGCCACGGGATAAAACTCAATGTCACGGTTGAGGAGTCGGGACAATTCGGCCCGCAGCGGCTCATATTTGGCGGCTAAGGGAGCCAGTCCTTGTTCATCGGTGATACTTAAGGTGAGTGGTGACTTGGACTGGTTTTCATAGGGACCCCTGAGTTGCGATCTTGATCCAGCACAACCGGCTAAGAACAGGAGACTAGAACTGAGCAGTTGACGTCGTTTCATGGTTGGTGAGGGAGCGATGGATTCACGTAAAACTCCTGGGAGGGTTGGAAGCTCCGTGATTGATCGCGGAGAGGAAAACCGACTCAAGCGGCTTTAGCCGCCAGCACCCCCTTGCGGGGTGGAGGGGTATGGTTGCCCCTCCATGGAGCTATGGTTGGCTCCGACTCCCTTGCGGGGTAATGTTGGCTTCGCTAATGTTCAGAGTCGGTACTTTCCCAATCGCACTGTCTTAACCCCTTAGGACTGTTTAACGATT
>NZ_JAWOCL010000060.1:0-3018 GCF_046483825.1 Sodalinema sp. | reverse complement strand
GAACAGGGAACAGGGAACAGGGAACAGGGAACAGGGAACAGTGGAGAACCTCTTGCCTCTTGCCTCTTGCCTCTTGCCTCTTGCCTCTTGCCTCTTGCCTCTTCTACCCCCCAATTTGCGACATCGTTCGTTGATAGGTTCCGAAACGGTTGCCCATATCTCGTTCCTTGAAGTTAATCTCGGGTTTTAGCTGTAAGAGGGTTTGCACCTGTTGTCGCAGTTCAGGGAGGGGAACCCCAGATCGTAGGGCATCGCGTAGGTTGAGTTGTCCGGTTTCATTGAGGAGACAGGGACGAAGCCAGCCATCGGCCGAGAGTCGCATCCGATTGCAGCGATCGCAGAAACACTCGGACATCTGACTAATAAACCCAAGTGTCCCCTGAGCGCCAGGAATTTGGAAGATATCCGCCGGGCCAGCGCCGGTGACGGTGGCGGGTTCTAAACCCCAGCGTTGGCGAATTTGCCCTCGTAACTCCTCTGAGTCAATCCAACCCTTATGCTCAAATAGAGAGCCATTACCGATGGGCATAAATTCAATAAAACGAATATGCCATTGGCGATCGCGCGTTAGGGCCGCCATCTCCAACACCTCACCCTCGTTCACGCCGGGAATCACGACCATGTTGAGTTTTAAGGGGTTGAACCCCACCTCATAAGCTTTCTGAATCCCTGCCCAGGTGCGCTGCCAGCGGCTTTTACCGCGATTTCCGATGATTTTATCAAATGTCTCGGCATCGAGGGAATCTAGGCTGATATTGAGGCGCTGGAGTCCTGCGTCATAGAGCGGTTGGGCCAGATCCGGCAGTAATAAGCCATTGGTGGTCATGGCTAAATCCTGGGTTTCTGGTAAAGCGGCGATATCACGGGCGATCGCCACCACATCGGGCCGCAACAGCGGTTCCCCTCCTGTCAGCCGAAAACGGCGAAATCCGAGGGGAATGAAGACGTTTTGTAAGAGACTGAGCAGTTCCTGGCGCGTTAAGAGATTTTGTTGCAAAACATAGTCAAGTTCATCGCCATCGGGCATACAGTATTGACAGCGGAAATTACAGCGATCGATTAGGCTGATGCGGAGATAATCGACAGTGGGGGTCATGAAACTAGGACGATGAAAGGCCAGTGATCCGTATTGTAGTGAAATTCTAGTGCAGACGATTCTCAACAATCGCGGCTGCCCTTCCATTGCTTGATGTTGCAGAACATTACGGAATGTTTACCCCGTCCCCGGCCATGGCTTACCATGCTCCGATGGTTGGCCCGTTAACGCCCTCATCGGCGATCGCCCCTGACGTCAACCTCCGTCTTAACTGCATCACCGTTTAACATCTTCATTTTTGCCCTAAACAGCAACGCCTCATCCTTAACATATGTCTACCTCCTCCTACATCCTCGATCTGATTCAACGTCCCCGTCGCCTGCGTCGCAACGAATCCCTACGACGCATGGTTCGAGAAACCGAACTCTCTGTTAATGACCTGATTTACCCCATGTTCGTCACCGAAGGGGAAAATCAGAAAGTCGAAGTGGCCTCAATGCCCGGCTGCTATCGCTTTAGCCTCGACTTACTTCTCAAAGAAGTGGCCGAAATCGCCGCCCTCGGGATTCCGGCGATCGCCCTGTTCCCGGTCATTTCCGAGTCCAAAAAAGACGAAACCGGCAGCGAAAGCTATAACCCCAAGGGACTCGTGCAAGAAACCGTCACCGCCATCAAAGCCCAAACCCCCGAGTTAGTGGTGATCACCGATGTGGCCCTCGATCCCTTCACCAGTCATGGCCATGACGGCCTACTCGACGAAAACGGCTATATCCTCAACGATGAAACCGTCGAAGTCCTCTCAAAAATGGCCGTGTCCCAGGCCCGGGCTGGGGCGGATATGGTGGCCCCGTCGGATATGATGGATGGACGGATTGGGGCGATTCGCCAAGCCTTAGATACTGAAGGATTCACCAATGTTGGGATTTTGGCCTATTCCGCCAAATACGCCTCCGCCTACTATGGTCCGTTCCGGGATGCCCTCGACTCGGCCCCGAAATCCGGCGACAAGAAAACCTATCAGATGGACCCAGCCAATGCGATCGAAGCCATCAAAGAAGTGGAATTAGATATCGCCGAGGGGGCTGATATTGTCATGGTGAAACCGGCCCTTCCGTATCTCGATATCATTCGTCAAATTCGTGATGTCACCGATGTTCCCGTTGCGGCCTATAACGTCAGTGGTGAATATGCCATGATCAAAGCCGCTGGCGAAAAAGGCTGGATTGATGAGAAAAAGGTGATGCTCGAAACGCTGGTGAGTATCAAACGGGCTGGGGCCAGCTTGATTTTGACCTATTTTGCCAAAGAAGTGGCGTTGCTGCTCAAATAAACGGCCGAGTTGAAGGCCAAGAGATCTAGGCTCAAGATTGGCAAGGAGTGAGTATTCTGGAAGAGACTCTAAATAGGTCTCCGTTGCCATGGGTTATTGTCTTAATCGTCGTTGTTCTCAGCCTGACAATCCCGATTCAGCCCAAAATTGTCAAAGTTGCGGTCATCGTCTGGCTTTGCGCGATCGCTACCGGGCGATCGCGCCCCTAAGTCGAGGCGGGTTTGCCAAAACCTACTTGGCGATCGATTATGATTTACCGTCTCAGCCCCGCTGTGTGATTAAGCAACTTCATCCCGTTGAGGGAAAAGGAGAAATTGGGGCAAAAATGCTCGAACTCTTCCATCGTGAGGCGGAAAATCTCGATCGCCTGGGACAACACCCACAAATCCCGACCCTCCTAGCTCATTTTGACCAGGAGGGGTATTTTTATTTAGTGCAAGAGTGGATTGACGGCCAGACGCTCACCGAGGAACTGCAACAGACAGGGACTTTTGATGAAGCCCAAATTCGCGATGTCCTTGGGCAACTCCTGCCAATTCTCGACTATATTCACGGTCAGCGTAGTATTCACCGCGATATTAAACCCGATAATCTCATGCGCCGTCATGAGGATGGCAAACTGTTTTTAATCGATTTTGGCGTGGTGAAAGTG
>NZ_JAWOCL010000184.1:0-10975 GCF_046483825.1 Sodalinema sp. | reverse complement strand
CAGCTCGTCGCCGCCATACGAACCTCCAGCCTCTCCCCTCAAGACAAAAATCTAAAGTCAAGCTAAAGAACGGTGTAAGACGGTCTTATCCCAACCGAGTCCCCTACAATGGAACTTCAGGAAACCCCCAATCTGTCCGAAATCCTATCTATTCGAGGAGATGTTCACATGACCAGCCATGAACTATTGATGCTCGCCCTCCTGCTCTCCCCCGGCTTACTCTTGTCCGCCTTAGTCATGGGTGCATTTTCCCGAGGTGGCTAGTGGCGGGAGATTCCCTAACGACAAACCGCATGGTTAAGATGACATCAACCGTTCAGCTTAACCACGCGGCAAATTCATAAAATCAAGCTCTACCAGCCGCTTTCGGCTTGGTATAATACATAAGCGGCGACATCTTCTAGATCCTCGCTGTTTAAACGTCCTCTGAAGGATGGCATCGCATTCTTACCATGGGTCACCTGGTAAACAATGGCATCAATCGAATCCATGTCATATTTTTCCAACGCATCCTTACGGAGCGTTTTGGCGGCATTCACAACATTTCCGCCACCGGCATGACAGGCAGCACAATTAGCACTAAAAATCTGAGCTCCATGTTCAATCTCACCCGCGTAAGCTGAACCACCCCAGCTGAATAGAGCCAATGCCGCAAAAACTAAGGCCGTAGAAATCAGCTTTTTCAAAATGTGTTCTCCTTTCATGAAAGTTCTCTAACAACAGTAACGACGACATCTAACGAGGGATATCTATGATTCGATCCGTCTTAACGGAAACGAGTCAATTTGTCAAAAGACAGCCCGTCATAGCTTTTCTATACCACAAACAGACGGTCTACAGCGCCTTCGTTAGTGTCCGAGACTATCATTGAGTTTATCATGGAGTCTCAGCACAGTTGAACTTCTGATAACCCCCAGTTGTAAACTTTTGTAATCGATGATTGCCGTGATGATTCGAGGGTGAGTCCTGAAGGTGACCCAGAAAGGGAGCGGAAATTCGCAAAATCTAACCTAGCACGGTTAAGATCGTCCTCAGTGGGACGATTGAGTTCAATAATCGAGTTAAACAAACGAATGGCAAAAGATACCAGTTCCGGTTACAAAGTAATCGCCGATAACCGACAAGCACGCTATCGCTATAGCATCCTAGAAACCTATGAAGCTGGCCTTGAGTTACAAGGAACCGAGGTCAAATCCATCCGTCAGGGCCGTGTTAACCTCCGGGATGGCTATGCCCTGATTCGGGGCAATGAAGCCTGGCTGCACAATGTTCATATCTCCCCTTACAACATCGCCAGTCAGTACTTTAACCATGACCCCCTACGCAACCGCAAGCTGCTACTCCATCGCAATGAAATCCGTAAACTCATTGGTAAGGTTGAACAACAGGGATTAACCCTGGTTCCCTTAAAGCTCTATCTCAAAAATGGTTGGGTGAAGGTGAGTATTGGTTTGGCGAAAGGGAAGAAACTACATGATAAGCGCGAAAGCCTCAAACGCAAGCAACAAGATCGTGAAATTGCTCGGGTGATGAAGTCGTATTAGGGGAAGAGACGGGAACAGGGGACAGGGAACAGGGAACAGGGAACAGGGAACAGGGAACAGGTAAAAGGCAAAAGGGTAGGCGCGTACCGCAAGTGGCGCGCCCTCTCTCTTCCGGCTTTTCGGATGAGGACTCGCCTGGATTGGGGTTAACGTAAGAGTAATAGTCCAGACTGGACTAACCCGACAAAAATCCCTAAAAGTCCCCCCAGATTAACAATGGCTTGGAGTTCACTTTTGACAATTCCTTCAACAGCCGTTTCTAAGTTTTCAGGAGAGGTTGCCTTGACGCGATTTACGATAACCTGATCAATCGATAAAATGGGAATCGCTTGAGCGACAATTTTTTCGAGATCTTCTTCCAAATAGCGATCTAAAACCAAGGCTAACTCGTAGCTGATTGGCTCTAAGGATGAATTGACGGTTTCAGAGGACTGTAAGCGACTGATCGCCAGTTGGGCAACATTTTCAAAATCAACCGAGTTGCTGAGGCTCTCAAACAGGGGTTTCCCTTCAGTTTTAACGTATTTTCGGACACTGTCTTTGAGGGTTTTGCGGAGTTGCCGAACGGTGGAAACCGGCAAGTTTTGTAGAGACAGATTTTGCAAAAATTCTTTGAGGCGAGATTGTAGGGAAAGAGAGTCAATGACTTCGGCTAACCGTTCATTCGCTTGTTCCTTGTCATCTAAGCAAAAGTTTCTCAGGCGAATCAGTGCATTTCGTAATCCTAAAAAGTTGGCAACTAGCCAGTAGGTTCCACTGCTTTTTTCTCGGAAACTTTCATCAATAATTAAGATATTGCGATCGGTTAAAAAATCGATGAGGGCGAGGCGAACGGCGTTGGGGGACAAGGCAATTCTCATCAACCAATCCGAGAGTTGAGAGGCTTGTCGTTCAGTGAGTTGAAATTCTAGGAGAACATCATCAAAAATTTTATTGAGTTGATGGTCTAGGAAGTCTTCCCGTCGGGCGAGAACTTTGAGGATACGGGGGAGCGATCGCCCCGCCAAATCTCGCAAAATTCCAGCAATAATTTTATTACTTTTATCATTAGGGTCAGCCTTTAAACTACCTTGGGCCATACGCAACAGCCAGAGAATTGCACCCTGAATGCGCTCGATCGCCAACAGACGGCGAGCCAATTTTTGCAGTTCACTTGGTGTCAGCAATGACCCCATAATCGTATCTGACACCCGTTTCGCCAGTCGTTCTTGATTCCGGGGAATCAAGCCGGGAGTAAAGGGAAGCCGATACCGGCCAATGTGATAGGCCCGATAAGGACGAAACAGCATTTTAATGGCGAGATCATTGGTGAAATAACCAATAACTCCGCCAGCAATGGGGGGAATAATCAAAAACCAGATGTCTGGGAGTAGCAAGGGAGTAGAAAACCGGGAATAGGAACTCAGCAAGAGAGACTCAACGAGCGAGACTCAGAAACAAAATCGGGCGATTAGACGTGGGGTTTACGGGCGACGAGAACCCCCATCATGCCACCCATGAGTGGATAATGGACGACTTGTGCGAAACCGACCGACTCCGCCAGTTGAACTTGAACCGAACCGCTCGGAAAGCGATCAAGACTTGGGGCAATATACGCATATTCATCCTTAAGCTGAAACCGTTGTGCCGTCGGAACCACGAGCGTATCGAGATACCATTGTTGAAAGGCTTGCATGGGCGCCGATTGAGGACGGTGCATATCCAAAATTGCCACCTTAGCCCCCGGTTTGAGGACGCGATAGAGTTGTCGTAATCCTTGGGGAATATCCGTTAGATTCCGTAGGCCATAGCCCATCGTCGCGGCGTCGAAGTGGTTGTCTGGGAAAGGTAAATCCAACGCATCGGCCGGCACCCACTCCACCTCTCGCAGTTGCTGGTAACTGCGACGACGGGCCACCTCTAACTGGGCTGAGGAAAAATCAGCACCCACAACAGTTCCCGTTGAACCGACCACTTCGGCGAGCAGCAAGGCCAGATCGCCACTCCCACAGCAGACATCTAAAACCCTGTCGCCCGGTTGGGCCTCAGACCAGGCGATCGCCATCTGCTTCCAGATGCGGTGAGTGCCAAAACTGAGGCGGTCATTAAGGCGATCATAGAGGGGGGCGATGCGATCGAAAAGGTGTTGAATCGCTGATGCGTCCGGTTGCATAGTCATTCGAGGGATTAAGCGGCCAACTTACTACAGGCCAGGGCCAAGGCCATCTGTTGGGTACAGCGGTGTATCCACTCCACCTCATTCTCTTGAATGGCGTTAGGGCTTTTCCACTGAAGCGAGGCCAAGGCCAACAACTGTTCGCGGAAGACCACGGGTAACACTAAATGGGCTTTCACGCCGCTGGTTTGATAACTGTCGAGTTGACCTAACTCCGCGTCGGACCCAATATTGGCGACTCCTTGCACCGATTGACTGGCGATCGCCTCCTGAGCCAACGGGTCATCCTGAAGCTCAATTTTCTCCCCCTGACCATAGCAGACCGGCTCACCGGCGAGAGTCTCTCCATCCATCAGTTGTAAGACACAGGTATCTGCCTCAAAATTCTCCCCTAAGGCGTCTGCGATCGGTTGTAACGAAGATCCCAAATCCGTCGAGGTTTGGGCCACCTCCATCAACGTCGATAGAACCGCCATCTGGGCCTGAGACCATTCGAGTTCTTCGGTTTTCTGTTTCAGGAGTTCGTAGGTATCCGCCGCCCGCTGCACGACCCCTCGTAACTCATTGGGGTCCCAGGGTTTCGTGATGTACTTATACACCTGTCCGGAGTTGATCGCCTCAACTAAGTCCTCAATATCCGTAAATCCGGTCAAAATGATACGGACTGTATTGGGAAACTGAGTGACGGTCTTGCTGAGAAACTCAGTTCCCTTCATTTCTGGCATCCGTTGATCAGAGACGATCACCGCCACTTCGCCTTGTTTTTCCAGAACCTCCAGGGCTTGAATGCCACTTTCGGCTTTGTAGACCTGAAACTCACGGCGAAACGTGCGGTAGAGCAAATCTAGATTATCTGGCTCGTCGTCAACTACCAGCATTTTAGGTTTCTTAGGTCGCATCGAAGTCCTCAATCGCGTCTTTACATCATCAAGTTCTGGCATGGTATTGATTGTACCTACCTCTAATTGGACGGTTTGTCCCTGATCTAACTCAACCCCTCTCCTGTCGGCTTTTTGCAGAGAGTCAAGCACCTGATCTATGATACTTTGCCAGGTGGGCGATCGCGAAATCCCAACCCTTTCGTGAGCAAATCTTTAGATCGAGCGGCTCTTGTGCCGGCTTTGGGCAGTTTATGATGGACTCTCCTAGATTAACCGTTCACCCTATTGACTTGGAAACCTTATGGATGTTATTCCCGCCATTGATTTATTAGGGGGCCGCTGTGTGCGCCTCTATCAAGGAGACTATGATCAGTCTCAGACCTTTAGCGAAGACCCCGTCGCCATGGCTCAACAGTGGTGTGACCAGGGGGCCACTCGCCTGCATTTAGTGGATCTCGATGGGGCTAAGGGGGGTCGTCCGGTCAACAGCGAGGTGATTGGGGCGATCGCCCGTGAGTTATCAATTCCAGTGCAACTCGGCGGCGGCCTGCGCGATCGCGACAGTGTAGCCCGCGTCTTAGATACTGGCATCGAGCGAGCTATCCTGGGAACCGCTGCGGTGGAACAGCCGCAACTGGTTGAACAACTCTGTCAGGAGTTTCCCGGACAAATCGCCGTGGGAATTGACGCGCGAGACGGTTGGGTAGCGACCCGAGGGTGGCTCGAAACCTCCCAAGTCAAAGCCACGGACTTAGCCCAACAGATGGCCCAGTTCGGCGTTGCGGCGATTATCTACACCGATATTCATCGTGATGGAACCCTCAGCGGTCCCAATCGTGAGGCCTTGCGGGAGTTGGCCGAAGCCATAACTCCTCCAGTGATTGCTTCAGGAGGGGTGAGTTCAGTCTCCGATTTATTGGCGTTACTCTCCCTCGAACCCGTTGGCGTGACTGGGGCCATTGTCGGACGCGCTCTCTATACGGGGGATGTGTCCCTGAAAGAAGCCATCCGCGCGGTTGGCGAGGGACGTTGGCAAGATGTCCCCCCGGATTTAGGCTCGTCTACGTTCGCCTAACGCCGCTTTAACGACCATTCTGGGGGGATGACGCTAGAAGACGGTTAATGGTGGGGTTGGCGGTGGGGTTGGCGGTGGCGTAGTGTCCCGTGGCGGAAGTTTTGTCGTAACCATTGACGGAACTTGTCTTCGATCGCAAAGGCCTCGCGCTCAAAGACATTATCTTTGTAGACGAGATCGGCCCGTTTGTATTCGCGAAAATACTCCTGGCCAAAGGCGTGGAGTCCGCCCAACTCTTCGGACTGGCGTACATGGACTAATTCATGAGCCAGGAGTGCTAACTGTTCGGGATCTTCGGGATCATAGGTGTCATTGACGTAAATTCGGTTTCCATAGACTTGCGCGTTCGATGATCCGAGATCGAGTCGCAAGTTCGCACCCACCCAGTGATCGATGAGTTCGACCTCGTAGATGACTTCGACGCGATCGACCAAATCTCCAAAAAATGGGCGCAGATAGCGTTTTTGGGATGGGGTGAGGGTAGACCCCTGGGGGTATCGGTGTCGCATGATTTGCGCGATCGCCCGGTAGGAGACCGCACCGAGACGAGTCAACGCCGGTTGCGGTAAACTCTCGGGGACATTGCCGTGGCAGAGTTGTCCTAGGGGGGTATGCTGCGAGGTGCAGGAGATGACTGTTAGTTCAGAGATTGACCAGCCGGTGAGGGTGATGGCTAGAGATCCCCAAAAACTGAGTAAATAGACCGCCATGCGATAGTCTCGGCGTTTTGATCTGCGTTGAGAACGAGGTCGCACGTCTCGTTTTATAGACGAGAGATGGTTCTCAAGGGGATGCGGGTTCAACTGAGGCGATCGCATTACAGTCTCAAATCTTGATAATACAGACAAACATCGTCGGGAAACAGGCCCGAAGAACTGATCCCAACTCTTTATCGGAACGAAGTTGGGTCATCAGCTAAATCGTTACCTTTGCTTATGATAAGCAATAAACTCTGTCTCTAGGTCGTGTCGCCCTTCCCTATCCTACGACGATCGCCGTTGACAAAACGTTCCAAAAGACTTTAGCGTATCGAATTGTTAAGATGTTCCTGTATTCTAGATCACATCTAACGGGACTGATAACGTGACCGACGGCGATCGCGATTTCCCCCAAGAATCAACCTTGTATTACAATTTACCTTGCACTCTTGTTCATTTTTGAATCGTAACCTAGCTAATTCCATCAATCATGACCCAAACCAACTCGATGTCAGTCCCAAATTCTACGGATACTGATACTAAGGGTTCTAACATTCCATTTTTGCCGATCCAAGAGCGATATCCCGAGACTTGGGTTACAGCGGAGTTTATTGAACAGCATCAAAGACCCGGAATTCCCGTTGTTCTACGTCAAGGGGTCTCAGAACCTGAGTGGAATTTAGACTATCTTGAATCGAAAATTGGTCAACATAAATTTCTTTGTCGCTTCTATGGTTCTGAACGCAAAACCCTAGATAAACGACAATGGAAGACCATTGGAAGTGGTATTAGCGCTAAATCTCTATCATTTTCTGAGTATGCTGATTTAGTGCGATCGGGGCAAGCTCATCAAGAAGACATTTACTTAGCTAAATGTCCTCTGGTTGAAACACCCCTATCTGCGTCCCCTAGTTTGCAAGAATTGGGGCAAAAATTCAACCTTCTCAAAGGAATGACAGACTTCAATCTTTGGGCGGGGGCCGGTGGTCATACCGAAAGCTTACATTACGACACCTTCGACGGAACCCTCATCCAACTGGCGGGACAGAAACGAGTGGTTTTGTTTCCCCCATCTCAACTGTCAAACCTCTATCCCTTTCCCCTCATTGGTCATCTGCATCATGGCTTAAAGTTACGGTCTTGGTTTAGCCAAGTGTATCCCGACAACCCCGATTTCGAGACCTTTCCGGGTTTAAAAGAAGCCTTTAAACACCGCTATGAAGTGGTCTTAAATCCCGGTGATGTGCTGTATTTACCGGTAGGTTGGTGGCATGAGGTTTCGGCATTAGGAGAGGGATTTGTTTGCTCTGCTAATCGCTTTTGGTCCGTCACTCCTCGACGGCGATTGTTTTCGCAATGGAGTTCCTGGCGAACCTATTTTGCCTTTTTGTTGTCGATGCCGTTCATGAGCTTGAAATTTCTGCAAGCCCTGCTGAAGTCCAATCGCAAAGAGGAATTGGAGAAAGTATTACGTATGTTTTAATAGCGCTTCAAGAGCGTTTTAGAGGATTTTAAGAGGGTTTTATTAAAACCAGCGTTTTAACTCCCGAATCAGCCAGCTAATCGAGATCAATTCGGGCCACATGAAACCCCATCACACATTGATAATGATGACCCGTGCGATCGCTACAGTGACTCATCACCCGTCCACAATCGAGTTTTCCCCCACGCCAACGGGGTTGTCCGTTGTGGTCAGCCAACACACAGCCTTGACAAACTTGGCACGTGGGGATAAGGGAATTGTCCGTTAAAATCACAACCATGATTCTAAGACCTCCGAAACTGGATTTACGCTGACCTAACTCCATTGTACGCCGTCTATTGGGTGATGGGTCAGTGGTGGGTTAGGGGTCGGCGATCGCCCGCCGCCGAGACCCCAATCAGCCCTTCACCTGCCGTCCCAAAAACGCTACAATCAGGAGTTCACGTCTTAAACTCTAGCCTCAGCCCCAAGATAACCCCGAGATAAATCGATCACAACCGTAACAGTAACAGTCTCCCCCACAGACTCATCGAGACCATTCAACTCACATCATGACTCAGACTAACTTCGAACTCCTAGCCGCCAGCGATCCCATGCTGGCTGAAATTCTCGACCAAGAACTGCAACGGCAGCGAGATCACCTCGAACTCATTGCCAGCGAGAACTTCACCTCCGCCGCCGTTCTCGCGGCCCAGGGATCCGTTCTAACCAACAAATACGCCGAAGGACTGCCGAAAAAACGGTACTACGGCGGGTGCGAATATATCGATCGCGCCGAACAACTGGCCATCGACCGCGCCAAAGAGCTATTTGGCGCCGCTCACGCCAACGTTCAGCCCCATTCCGGCGCTCAAGCCAACTTTGCCGTTTTCCTAGCCTTGCTGAAGCCAGGAGACACCATTATGGGCATGGATCTCTCCCACGGGGGTCACCTCACCCACGGGTCTCCGGTGAACGTCTCGGGGAAATGGTTTAACGTCCAACATTACGGCGTCAGCCAAGCCAACGAACAACTCGACTACGAAGAAATTCGCCAACTGGCCCTCAAACACCGGCCCAAACTCCTCATCTGCGGCTACTCCGCCTATCCCCGGACCATCCATTTCGACAAATTCCGGGCCATCGCCGACGAAGTTGGGGCCTATCTCATGGCCGATATCGCCCACATTGCCGGCCTCGTCGCCAGTGGTCATCACCCCAACCCTCTCCCCCATTGTCACGTCGTCACCACCACCACCCACAAAACCCTACGTGGTCCTCGCGGCGGTCTGATTCTGACCCAAGACCCAGATTTGGGCAAAAAATTCGATAAAGCCGTCTTCCCCGGTAGCCAAGGCGGTCCCCTTGAACATGTCATCGCCGCGAAAGCCGTGGCCTTTGGCGAGGCCCTCAAACCTGACTTTAAAACCTATTCAGGTCAGGTGATTGCCAACGCCCAAGCCATGGCCGGACAATTGCAAGACCGAGGACTGAAAATCGTCTCAGATGGAACCGATAACCATCTGATGCTGGTGGATTTGCGATCGGTGAAAATGACCGGAAAACGGGCCGATGCCCTCGTCAGTGAGGTGAACATCACCGCCAACAAAAACACGGTTCCCTTTGATCCCGAATCTCCCTTTGTCACCAGTGGCTTGCGGTTAGGATCTCCGGCCATGACGACTCGCGGCATGGGTGTTGAGGAATTTAAGGAAATTGGTAATATTATCGCCGATCGCCTCCTCAATCCGGACGATGAGGCGATCGCCAGCCAATGTCGTCAACGGGTCGCTACCCTCTGTGAGTCGTTCCCGCTGTATCCACATTTACGGATTCCGGTGGCGGCTATGGCGTAGATTAAGTATCCGCGATAACAGAGTTTCTGGGCAGTCCTCCTGGGCTGTCCTTTTTTTATGGGGTTAAGCGTGGGTTTGGGAATTGCTGTAGTATGTGACTGCCTTGGCTTTGGGGACTTTTTCTGGCTTGGTGGGCAATCCTCCGTGGCAGAAGTTGACGCGATCGCGGTACACTAAGCCCCATTGCTCCACCCCTGACCCCACCCTTTGGCTTCAAGTCCAGATGCCACAACATCTGTATCATCTTTTTGCGTTCGTGATTTCCGCTGCCGTCGTTCTCATCACCACGCCCTGGGTGAAGGAACTCGGCTTGCGGAGTGGACGAGTTGATCTGCCCAACGATCGCAAAGTCCACGATCGCCCCATGGTTCGCTTGGGGGGCGTTTCGATTTTTCTCGGTAGCCTCATTGCCTTGCTTCTGGTGTGGAAACTCGGCGGCTTTATCGATACCCAAGGCAACTATCTCGATCCCGCTACAGAATACGAAATTTGGGGCGTCACTATCGGCGGCTTACTCTTTTTCCTGATTGGCTTTGCCGACGATTTATTTAACTTATCGGCCATTACCCGTCTGCTGTTACAAATTCTAGTCGCCAGTGTCGCTTGGTCCTTATGTGGTGTAAGTATTGATTTTCTCTCGATTCCCTTTGTCGGCTTAGTGGAGTTGCCGGGATTGGTGAGTTTGCCCGTTACGGTGATTTGGTTAGTGGGGATGGCCAATGCGATCAACTGGATTGATGGCCTCGATGGATTGGCGGCGGGAGTTTCGGGAATTGCGGCGGTGGTGTTGTTGGTGGTGAGTTTATTTATGGAACAGCCCGCAGCGGCCCTGATTGCAGCGGCGTTGGCGGGAGGGGCTTTAGGCTTTCTGCGGTATAACTTTAACCCAGCCCAGATTTTTATGGGGGATGGTGGGTCTTATTATCTTGGATTTACCTTAGCCGGGGTTGGGGCGATCGGTTTGGTTAAAAGTACGGCCCTGACTGCTGTTTTACTACCGTATATTATTCTGGCGGTTCCCATTTTTGATATGTCAGCGGTGATTCTCGATCGCCTCCGCAATGGAATTTCTCCCTTTGCGGCTGACAAGCGACATTTACACCATCGATTGCTGAATGCTGGATTGTCGCATCGCTTCACGGTTCTATTTATCTACGCCCTCACCCTTTGGGTGGGCGGCTTAGCCCTAGCTTTTGCCGGACTTCCCAGCGGCCAAGCCTATGCGTTGGCAGCCACCTCGTTATTGGGTTACACGGCTTGGAAAGCCTGGAAGTACGCCCGTTAAGATTCCCTCGGGATCCCGA
>NZ_JAWOCL010000144.1:0-9820 GCF_046483825.1 Sodalinema sp. | reverse complement strand
GTAACTAAATTCCTCCAATCATCATCTGATAGAGTATTGAGGTCTGTGTTAGGGCTCAAACCCCCAATGTGCTCAGACACAAGGTGAGAAACACCGGAGTCAGTCCAAGCATCCAGGAGCCATTTCTGACCGAAGCTGCTATAGCCACCATAAGGATTCAACCAGTCCAGCATCGTTAAACTGCTCACCGTGATCACTTCGCCATCCAAGGTTCCGGAGAGAGTTGTAGGCGACCAAAAGTTAGCTGCGCTGGCATTGCCCAACATACCCGAGAGTTCAATATTACCGCCAGGGGCATTGATATCGCCTTGGAGCAACGTAGCCAGGTCAGCAGTCCCTGTTTCATCGAGCTTAGTCGAGCTGCCAACCTGCTCGTATAAGAGTGCTGGGCCAGAAAGACTGGGACTTTGCAGAGTAAAAGCCGCTGCAGGAGAGGCAGCTAAGACCGTGATACCAATGAAGGAGGTGCTGAGTAGAGTTTTTTGAAATAATCCAGACATGATGGGTAAATCCTTAAGTCAGTTTTAGTTAATTCGTATACCGGGTAGATGTTGGCGAGTCGTAGCTTTCACGTTAATAATGACAGAGTCCCCGGAAGGGGTTGAGTCATGGATGAGTACGATCGCCGACCTGCTCAATTTCAACCTACCCTTATTGTAGGGAGTAAATAGAGGTAGTAGGTAAAGTTAGTGTTGAGTTTTCCCTGAGTTTTATAAAGTTTTTGCTAAGTTGAAAGAGGTAGGTCAACTCCCACTGGGAGCGGACTTGCCGTCTTTTCAATAGAATTACAGATGTTTTAGCTGTGATTTCAAGTCTAGGCTGATTTCATCCGAGTTAACACGGATAAATTAGATAAGGTGTTACGAACTGTCAAAACTAATCAACTTATCCCCGTAGAAACACAGAGATTCGTTGTACAGCTTCGGCTAAGACTTGGGGCGATCGCACCAACGCAAAGCGCACATAACCCTCACCACTCTCCCCAAACCCCACTCCTGGAGAAGCCGCCACCCCAGTTTGCTGAACCAAGGCGTCACAAAAGCCGATCGAGTTCTCGGACCAGGGTTGAGGCAATTTTGCCCAGACATACATCGTTGCTTCGGGCCGAGGAACCGCCCAACCAATTTCCTGCATCGCCTCGATAAACACATCTCGACGTTGACGAAAACAGTCAACGGTCGACTGTACGGGACTCTTGCCATCATGACTGCCATCATGACTAATATCACTATTTAGGGCCGCGATCGCCCCATTGAGAATCCCCTGATACTGATTAAAATCGACCGCCGCCTTCACCTGGCGCAACGCCAAAATCAACTCCGGGTTACCAATGGCATAGCCCACCCGGAACCCGCCCATATTGTAGGACTTAGACAGCGTAAAAAACTCAATACTACGACGTTTCTCAACATCCGCTTGCAGAATCGAGGGAGGACGATCGCCCTCAAACACTAAATCCCCATAGGGGAAATCATGAACCAAGGCTATATTGTACTTATCGCAAAATGTCAAGGCTTCTTCAAAAAACGTAATAGAAGCCGTCGCCGTCGTAGGATTGTGGGGATAACTCAGCACCATCATACGGGCGCGATCGCACACCTGGGGAGGAATCTCACTAAAAACCGGCAAAAACTCCCGTTCCGCCCGCAATGGTAGCGGATGAATCCGCCCTCCCGCCAACGCCACCCCACCATAATGAGAAGGATACCCCGGATCGAGAAGCAGAGCATAATCCCCAGGATTCAACAGGGCCAGAGGTAAATGAGCCGTTCCTTCCTGAGATCCCACCAGCGGTAACACCTCCGTTTCTGGATCAACCTCAATCCGATAGCGTCGCTGATACCAATGCGCCGCCGCCTCACGAAACGCCTTGGTTCCATGGAAAAGGAGATATTGATGGGTTTGGCTATCCCAGAGCGATCGCTCAATCTCGTGCAAAATAAAATCGGCCGTCGCTAAATCCGACGAACCGAGAGATAAATCAATAATATCTCGTCCAGCCTGGCGGGCCGCTGCCTTCGCCCGATCCATATCTGCAAAAACATTAGCACGGAGCGAGTCTAGGCGTTGAGCAAAATGAAGCATAACAAAAGCGTGAACGAGACAGAGAGCAGCAACCTATTAAGCCCCTAAAAGCGAGTCTAACAGCTGCTGAAGTTGCGATCGCGTAATCGCCCCTTCCTTCGCCTCAAGCATCTCACCCTGACGATAGAAGCGTAACGCCGGAACCCCTTCAACCTGGCAACGTTTCACCGACTCCGGATTGGCATCAACTTCTAACTTGACAATCTTAAGGCGATCGCTGTAGTTCTGCGCGGCCCAATCAATCGAAGGAGACACCAAGCGACAGGGGCCACACCAAGAGGCCCAAAAATAGGCCAAAACAGGTTGACTGGCCTCCAACACTTCCGCTTGGAACTGAGAATCATTAATCGTAACCGGTTGACTCATGGCTTTGTCGTTAACATCCCTGAGGGGAGACAGGACAGAACAAAATCCCCGTCATCCAGTTTAAAACGAGATGAGCCCGAAACAAACAAGCGATCGCCCAATCTCAAATCGAGCGATCGCCACCATCAACGAAAATCTCCAACCCGTCCCTAGAGATTATCCAGTTCAGCCCGGAGTTTTTCGAGTTCATCATCAACTTCCGCATCAGCCGCCGGAGTTTGGCCTTCCGGAAGTGCGCCAGCGGGTTTCGAGCCTCCTGAAATCTGGGCCTTCATCGCCGCCAACTCATCATCGACATCACTACCGGATTCCAACTGAGCAAACTGGCTTTCCAAATCACCCCCAACTAGCTCTTCAGAGGCTTGAGACGTCGCCTCAGCTTCGAGGACTTTCTCTTCCATGCGTTCAAACGCACCCATCGCCCCACTACTATTGAGAGAGCCGAGGCTATTTTGTAACTGCTCCTGAGCCTTCGCCGACTGCATCCGGGCCTTGAGCATATTTTTCTTAGTTTTCGCCTCAGAAATCTTGCTCTCTAGCTGCATCAAGCTGCGCTTGAGGGTATCAACCTGCCCAGACTGCCCATCATACTGAGCCTTGAGAGTCGCAGCGGTTTCCGCATGAGACTTTTTCCGTTGCAGAGCTTCCCGAGCCAGACTTTCATCTCCTTTTTGCAACGCCAACTGAGCGCGACTCTGCCATTGATTAGCATTCGTCTGAGCTTGGTTGTACTGTTGTTGAGTTCGTTTTTGTTGAGCGATCGCCTTTGCAACAGCTTGGCGCAACTGCACCAAGTCCTCCTGCATATCAATAATCGCCTGCTCTAAAATCTTCTCTGGATCTTCAGCCTTGCTCACCATGTCATTAACATTGGCGCGAACGACGCGGCTGATGCGATCAAATAATCCCATAACGTCTTTATTCCTTCTGACAATTGGTTAACAAATCGAAAAACGGGCGTCTACTTTAAGTGTAGCCAGCGGCGGCTCAGATTGGGGAGTTAGGGACGCGACGACCACAGATCGGTCCACGTCCCCATCCTAACCCGAATCCACCCCTAGCGAGGTTGATACACTTGGGCTGATATCCCATCCTCCCCGAGGCGGTTCACCAGACCTTGAGCCGCCCCAGTATCATCAAACGCTCCCACCTGGACCTTCACCCCATCAGGAAACTCCCGTAAATAGGCATCAGGAACCACCTCTCGCACCTGCTCCAATCTCGACACCTGATCGTTATAATCCACCACCACAAAGATAAACCCCGCATAGTTGCGATCGCGATCCACCCTCGGGGCCGGACCCGAATCCGCATCTGTCGCAGCATTATCAGCCGTCGTCTCCTCAGGCGTCTCAGACTCCTCAGATACCGAATCTGGCGAGTCCGAGCCACCCTCGGGCTGAGACTCCCCGGTTGATTCGGGGGTGAGCAACGCTGAAATATTATCAAGCGTATTTTCGGCCGGTTCCGTCCCCTCCGAGGGAGTTGGAGCGCTGGCCGCTGCCTCAGGCGACGGTTGAGGGGCTTCTTGAGGCGTGGGCGGAGGCGTCACCAGAGGCGATCGCGTCTCGGGATCTAAACGGCTTAGAGTACTGAGATCGAGTTGGATAAACTCCTCCGCCGCCAAATCCGGTGACGTGGGTAAACGAGTTGGACCAGCAGACGCCGACTCGGGGCTGTTCTCTTGTCCCTCACTCTCCGAAGCTGTCCCACCGCCAAAAAATCGTTCTAACCCCAACTGTCCCAAACTTTCAGGATTCACTAAAACATAACCGAGGGTGGCCGTTGCTGCCAAAAAGAGCAGCACAGACCCCACTCCCAAAGCCGTAAACGTCCGCTTCTCTCCATCGCCATCTTGATTTGAGGCTTGATTTGAGGCCGTCGAGAGATCGCTGACCGATACAGCCGACGGATCTCGATCAGAGGTCAAACCCGAGATCGCCTCCACCTCGGGTCCCTGACGAAGCCGCTCAGCTGATTCCAAATAGGTTCTCGGCGGCGTGGCCGAGTCCACCTCAGCCACCTCAGACCGATCCTCAATGGCGACATCCGAGTCCGCCTCATCCGCCTCAGAGGTCTCAGAACTCCACTCGGAGTCGGTCGCCTCGAGTGATCCCGAGGCCGCTTCAGATGTCGCCTCCCAGGGCGATCGCTCAGATGACGGTGGCTGAGGGGACTCAAGTTGCCCCTCGACAATCACCGGCGACGATGACGGCGGTGGTGGCGGGGGACTCATCTGCTTACGATGCTGTCGATATCGTTCGAGTTCAGCATCGAGTGGAACATCCAAACTCGCCAACGCGACTTGTAACGAGGGATGAAGAAGAGAGTTCGTGGGTCTAGGGGAAGATTTGGTCGAAGACACTTGACTCAAGTTGCCAATTCACAAGATGGAAAACCCGTTGGGGCTGTTACAAGATTAACCCGACTTGACTGGGAATGGGGGGAACTGCCTCAGCTAGGTTGAACTGGCGTTGAATCCCCTGATCCCCGTTCAGAAAACTTTTACCTAAATTTCACAGAACCTTCACAAAGGTAGGGCATCCTCGGAATAAAGAGGCGTCGAGCCATCCTGAGGCTCGGTTAACCGATGACCGGGATCAGGATCACATCACCGCCTCAGCCGATCCATTACCCTTTACTACAGTTAACCTTAACTGCCAGCATCGTCTCAATCGTCAGATCACTCGTCAGACCATCGAGGACGCGATAAACCAGTCAAGCCAATACTTTGAAGCTATTTTTTGTTATTAAACGTCCACGATCAACCGTCCACGATCAACGACTCAGCCAACGACTCAGCCAACGACTCAGCCAACAACCCAGCAGCAATGAGCAACAATTGATTGTGAATGATCACCTGTCCATTGTCTGAAAGCCACTGCTATGAGTTTCCAATCCTTAGATCAGATTTTACAAAGCCTATCCAATCAACTGGTTGATCCGAAACAGGAGCCGCTGGATCAAATCGTTGCAGTTTGGCCCGATGTCGTGGGTGAGAAAACAGCTCGCTTTAGTCGTCCCGTCCGTCTCGCTCATGGCATTTTACAGGTGGCGACAGCGAATGCTGTTTGGGCGCAGCAATTAACCTTTGCCCGGCGAAGCTGGTTAAGTCAATTAAACCCCTATTTAGACGAACCGCTGCGAGACATTCGTCTCTCTCCGGGACTCTGGCATCGAGACATCGAGCCTCCCCAACCCAATCCTGAATATCAGCTATCCCAGCATCCCAGTTACTGGGGACCCGGCGACGAGTCTCTCTTATCCCGTCAACGGGGGACACCGACCTCGCTCCCCCCTAGCCCACAAGGAGCATTTGAAGCTTTGTTGCAGCAAGTGGCAGTTCATACTCATCAGTTGCCCCCATGTCCAGTTTGCCATTGTCCCACCCCGATTGGTGAGCTAGAGCGTTGGTCAGTTTGTGCCGTTTGTGCCGTGTCTTGTCCTGACATTGAGAGGGAATAATCTGAGATTTTTGCCCCTTTGACAACCCGTCCCTAATCGATCCCCATTGGGTCAAAGGGGGTTATTTAAACTGTAGCGATCGCTACGAACCATACTTTACTTATCTTTACAAACTTTATTGTTAGTTTACAAAAAACAGGCTTAAAGCTAACTTTTATATTTTCTTTGGGATCTAAAAAAGAGAACGATTGTAAAATTAAAGAAGATAAATAAAAACGTTCGCTTTAAATCAGTTCAATGAATATCAATACCTGTTCCGTTTCAACCTGCCGCTCTTGCCGATACTATACGCCCGAAGGTCGTCGGGGTGGTCAATGCCAACAACTCAGCGCTCCGGTTTGCGGAAGCTGGAAATCCTGCTCCTTAGCCTTTCCACCCTTTGCCCCCTCTTGGGAGCATTTAGAAAAACTCATTTCTCTCGATAGCCGTGAGTCTGTTCCTGCTCGGACTTTACCTAAAAAACCCATTTCTGTCGAAGCTGAACCCGTTTCTGTCTAAAGGTCTGGGCTTTGTTTAAAGGCTTCTAGTCCCGTTCAATGAAGTTACAGCTTTACAGAAAAATCCCCACCTAAGGGGGAAGGTGGGGGAGACTAGGGCATTGTCGTCAATCAGAAACCATAAACGACAAGAACCCCGATCAACGATTCAACAATCAATACTCAATTAAGGGAGCCAAGGATACTGACGAAAATCAGGAGGGCGTTTTTCCAAAAAGGCCTGTTTTCCCTCAACCCCTTCTTCCGTCATGTAATACAAGAGCGTAGCATTGCCAGCAAGTTCTTGTAGGCCCGCCTGTCCGTCACAATCGGCGTTAAACGCGGCTTTGAGACAGCGGATCGCAATGGGGCTTTTTTGCAGAATTTCCTCAGCCCAACGAACGCCCTCAGCCTCTAACTCCTCAACAGGGACAACGGTATTGACTAATCCCATCTCAAGAGCCTGTTGAGCATCATACTGACGACAAAGGAACCAGATTTCTCGGGCCTTTTTCTGGCCGACGCTACGAGCCAGATAACTAGCCCCAAAGCCACCGTCGAAACTGCCGACTTTGGGACCCGTTTGTCCAAAAATGGCGTTATCAGCGGCAATGGTGAGATCACACACAACATGGAGAACATGACCGCCGCCAATGGCATAGCCTGCTACCAAAGCAATAACAACTTTGGGCATTGAGCGAATCAGCCGCTGTAAATCCAAAACATTGAGACGAGGAACCCCCGCATCATCCAGATAACCGGCTTTCCCTCGCACACTCTGATCGCCTCCAGAACAGAAGGCATATTTACCATCGCTATGGGGGCCAGCCCCCGTCAGTAGTACCACGCCAATGCGGGTATCTTCCCGAGCATCCGCGAAAGCGTCATAGAGTTCAACAACGGTTTGGGGGCGAAAGGCGTTGCGTTTGTGGGGACGGTTGATGGTGATTTTGGCGATCCCATCCCGTTTGTGGTAGAGAATATCCTCGTAAGTTTTTGCAGTTTGCCAAGTCATGTCCATAAAATCGTTGCCAGGTTGACAGAAACACTCAGGGTGCGTGTTTTATCATTTCACGTCCGGGGGCTGACTGGGGAGCGTAGCTGAGTCACGGCTGGCCGAGTCGCTACTGGCTGAGTCGGCCACGCGATCAGCGGCCAGGAGGATACTCATCGCTTCGATGAGGCGATCGCTCTCCCGAACCGCTCGTTCCGTTTCACTCCCAAAGGTCTCACTGGCGGCATTCATGGCATCAATTAGCCCTTGACGGTCTTTAGCTTGTACCTGTTTCGCCAAAGCTTGGAAGGTTTGGGCTAAACGGGCGATCGCCTCACGACGGTCTGCATTTGCCAGCATAATATCGGCGTAGAGTTCGGCATCCTGACCAAACAGACGACTCACCATATCAATTCCCAGCCGATAAATAGGACTCGACAACTCCAAACTGCGGCCAACTTCAATGCCATCTTGGGCCAGAAACACCCCCAGTCCAAAGGTGGCGAAGTGACGAATCGCCTGAACCGTCACCATCATCTGATCATGTTCATCGGGGGGAGATTCCACCAAGTCGCCGCCATCTCGGGCCATCAACTCAACCAGCCATTGCCAAGCGGGGCGATCGCGGCCCGGACAAATCACCACTTTCTGAGACAAAAACGACTCCACCCCAGGGCCAAACATGGGATGTAACCCCACCACTGGGCCAGAATGAGCCGTCAACATGGTCTCTAGCATCGGACCTTTGATGCTGGTAATATCGGCTAACGTCGCCTTGGGAGACAGATAGCCCGCCGTTTGACGAATAATCTCTAAAGTTCGGTCAATGGGGACACAGACGAGGGCTAAGTCAATATCTTGAAGTAACTCCGGGGCCTGAGGCCAATCCTGTCGCCCCAGCAGACGCACCTCATGGCCCGCTGCGAGGAACCGCTGGCGGAAAAACTGAGCCATCATCCCCCGTCCCCCAATTAGGGTAATTCGTCGTTTTGGCTCATCGGGGTGGCGTAGGGGACGAGTCGCCAGGGCCGCCGTACAACTGGTGACAAGGCTATTCCAAACAAAAGGCGGAACCCCAGACGTCTGGAGTTCCGTTTCTACAATGGTGTCCACTGTGGTCGAGGATGCTGAGGAAGACGGCGATCGCTCAGACAAGAGCTGAATCCGCTGACTCAGCAAGTGAATCAGTTGTTTGTCAATGGCCTCAAGGGACAAATCAGGCATGGGACAAGATACTTAGGTTGGATCGGGGTTCTTTCCAATTAAACTATCCAAGATGCTAGAGACAAAGGAGAGAACCAGCGAACCAATGATGGCCCACAACAGCCCATCGACTGTAAAGCCACTGGTTAACGCAGCAACCAGTTGGATACTCAGGGCGTTAATGACCAGTAGGAAGAGTCCTAGGGTGACAATGGTAATGGGCAAAGTCAGTAGAATTAACAGGGGACGCACGACGGCGTTGACTAAGCCGAGGATGATGGCCGCAATCAAGGCAGCGTTAAAGCCGGTTAGGGTAATTCCGGGGACGATATAAGCTGTGACGACTAGGGCCAGTGCCGTCATTAGCCAGGTGACGATAAATTGTGGCATTTGCTTTTAAGGTTTTCTATAACGGTCAGGAATGCTTTCCCCATTGTATCGATTATTGGCAGGCATTGGCGGAAAATGTGGACTGGAGGCTCGTCTGAGGGAATCGCCAGGCATGACTGACTGTTGCTGGGGGTGAGCTTGGGTGTAGAGTGAAGGATGTCTTTAGCGCTCCTTGTTACTCTTGTCCTTCATTGCTATGTTGATGGCGATCGCACATACGGGTTTAGCCCTACTCCTATCCATTAGTCTCTGGTTTGGGCAACCCCTCGCCCAAGCGGTTCTCTATCAACCGGAACTCTCTTATAGTGAGTCCACATTGGTGAATGAGGATTTCTCGGGACAAACGCTGGCTAAGGCGGAGTTTGCTGGCTGTACCTTGCGATCGGTAGACTTCACTGATGCCGATTTACGGGGAACCACGTTTAGTGTTTCTTGGATGACGGATGTGAGTTTCCGAGGAGCGGATTTAAGCAACTCAATGCTCGATCAGGTGACGTTTAAGACGGTAGATTTGCGGGATGCGGTGTTAACTGACGTGATTTTTCTGCGTTCTAAGTTTGAGAACGTACAGATTGCTGGGGCAGATTTCACGGATGCCATTCTCGATGGATCTCAAGTCAACAAACTTTGCCAGATGGCTGAGGGAATCAATCCTAAGACGGGTGTGGCAACTCGGGATTCGTTGTATTGTCGATGAGGAAGGGAATAGGGAATAGGGAATAGGGAACAGGGAACAGAAACAACGTGGGGGCGTACCTTTATGGCCGCCCTCTTCCGGCAAGAGGCATAACCCCCCCCTACCCCCTCCCGGGAGGGGATGGCAGGAGATAAGCGAAAAAAA
>NZ_JAWOCL010000143.1:0-7097 GCF_046483825.1 Sodalinema sp. | reverse complement strand
ACTGCATCCAGGGCAATCAAGTCACACTACCCAAGCTGGGTGAAGTCAAGTTGATTCAACATCGCCAAGTGCCAGATGGGTTCACGATTAAGCGGGCTTTGGTAACAAAAAAGGCAGACGGCTGGTATGTTACGTTAACCCTTGAAGACAAGAGCGTTCCTGACTTGCCAGCGATCGAGATACAGCCCACCGAAACCAATAGCATTGGTGTAGATGCAGGGTTGGAATACTTCATCGCCTGCTCAGATGGCACCAGGAAGCAGCCGCCAAAGTTTTATCGGCAAGCCGAAGATAAGTTGGCTAAGCTCCAGGCTAAACGAGATGCGAGGGCTAAAGGTTCAAAACCACGTCGCAAGCTCAATGAGCGTATTGCCAAGCTGCATCAACGCATTGCGAGGCAGCGGCGGCAATGGCATTTTGAAACGGCTGGCGAGTTGGTGGCCAAAGCTGACGTACTCTTTGTGGAGGATTTGAAAGTTTCCAATATGGCCCGACGCAATAAGCCAAAACAGGGTGAGGATGGAGCTTTCCTCCCCAACGGTCAATCGGCTAAGTCGGGACTAAACAAAAGTTTTGCTGATGCTGGGATAGCTGGGTTCCTGAACGAAATCCTTCCGTACAAAGCTGCAAAAGCTGGGCGGTTGGTTGTGAAGGTTAACCCCGCTGGCACATCCCAACATTGTGCAATTTGCCTGAACCGAGTTCCCAAGGAGTTGTCTGACCGCTGGCATGAATGCCCGCATTGCGGTGCGTCTATGCCACGGGACCTTAATTCTGGGGTACTCATCAAAAAAGTGGGGTTGGGCGTTCGCCTCACTATAAAACGCGAATCCCGTAACGGGAGGAGAAGCCCGCGCCGTACCGCTTAGCGGTCGGCGTCGGGAGTACGTCACCCATAGCGCAAAATGGGGAACAAGCCTGAGACTTGTCCCCCATTTTGGTTTTTTTTAAAGGGTTTTTGAGCTATATTCGGGGTCTTTATAGAAGACTGACCCCTTTGAAGGATGGGATCTTTATGACGTCGATCCCCTTCAAGTGTGGAGTCTTTATACAAGCGGACTCCTTTCAACCTTCCACTAGGATGACAGAAATTTCCAGAAATCCTGACAAACGTAATTATTTTTTTATATTTCGCGATTTAACGTCCTGTGAACAGGTATTGCGTTTTATGACTGTTGTGATACAGTTCTTAACGATTGGCGGTTAAGGAAGCCCCAAGCACTTGAGAGAGCCACACCTCCACGGAACGAACCGGAGACTGACGCACAGACTCCCCAGGATCAACCATCGGCTCAACCAAAACCGTAAACATTCCCATGCGATTGCCCGCTAAGACATCCGTAAACAGGCGATCGCCCACCATAGCCACCTGAGCCACGGGTAAATCCATGGCTGACACCGCTCGCCAGAGTTTGCGGCGGAAGGGTTTAGCGGCGAAGAAGATATAGGGCAATTCCAGAGACTTAGCAATATTACCAATGCGGGTTTCACTGACATTGTTGCTCACCAGCCAAAGCGTGGCCACCTGACGCAACTCGATAATCCGCTGATGCAGTTCCTCCGAGGCCTCCATTTGTCCAATTGGGACCAGAGTTTCGTCCACATCAAAGACGAGCCCCTTCAAATTATGTTCAACCAACAGTTCCGGCGTAATATCCAGAACTGTGCCGCCCAGAACCAAATCTGGCTGTAAGAGTTTGCCCCAAGACATAGTAAAAGGTGAAGTAACAGGTTAAAGAGCTCGGAGAGTTAGAGGGGTTCGTCACGTTGGGCGAGTTCTCGTTCAACCCGAGCGATCGCCGCCTCATGCTCGACAAGAGTACGACTAAAAAAGTGTGTCCCGTCATAGCGAGCCACAAAATACAAATAGGGAGTATCCTCAGGGTCCAGAGTCGCTTGTAAACTGGCTAATCCGGGGCTGGCGATCGCCGTCGGCGGCAATCCAGGATTGCGATAGGTATTATAGGGGGAATCCACCTCAACCTGACTCCAGGTCAGCGGGGTATTGATCGTTTGACGAATCCCCAGAGCATATTCTACCGTCGGATCTGCCCCCAAATTCATTCCCGTCCGTAACCGTTGCCAGAATACCCCAGCAATCGTGCGTCGCTCCTCAGGAACCACCGCTTCTCGTTCCACAATAGAACCTAAGGTGACCCATTCCTGCAAGCTCATCGGCTCCGGCGGTTCCCTGCGTTCATATTCAGGTAACGCCACCTGTTCAAACTGGAGCAACATCTGATTGATAATCACCTCAGGGGTAACAGTTCCTTCTCCTATCTGATAGGTATCGGGGAACAGATAGCCTTCGAGATGGGGAATCTCGTCCGGGAGCCAGTCAAAGCGATCGCGGGGAATCTCAGTGGTGGCCTCCAAAAACACCTCAGCCGAGAAAAACTCTCGTCGCTCAAAATACTCAGCCATTTCACGGCGAGACCAACCCTCAGGAATCGTAAAACTCTGGCTAGAGACCTCTCCATCCCAGATTTGCGCCCCAATCTCCGTCATCGACTCCTGAGGCGAAAATCGATAAACCCCTGCCTGAAACGACCCCTCAGGCTGTCGCCAGCGTAGCCAACGCGCCCATAACTCCCAAGCTCTAGCCGATTGAATTAACCCCACAGCTTCGAGATCTCGGCCAATTTGTGCCGCTGGTGTTCCTTGGGGAATATCAAGTTGAATGGCCGTCACATCCTCGGGCGACAACTCCTCAGTGGCGGTCTCCGCGACGGGAGCCGTGGCCCAACTCCACCAAGACCATCCTTGCCAAGCTCCCACGGCGATCGCCGCCGGAACTGCCAGGTAAAACGCACCTTTCGCTAGTCGTCCCACAAATTTCCCCTCATCAACTCAACAAGTTCTACTCCAATCCCTTAAACAGACGTTCGGCAATTAAACTCTCAATCGACGGCAACAACGGTTCTAACTCATCGAGTTCTTCATCGGTGAGTAACTCAGGCTTAGCCTCAGCATTAATACGGGCCAACACGAGCATCGGATCAATCGGAACATACAGTCCATACTCCTGTTCCCCCTCATAGAAGTTCGCCAAGCAGAGCAATTCTTCCTCATCCTCATCGCTATCCGCCTCATTGAGGGCCTCAATCGCTTCGTCGAGTTCAGGAATATCCCCGACCACCGTTAGGGTTAAGGCCGTGCGTTGTAGCAACAAATCCTGTTGGGCCAAAACGGCCTTGGCTGTTTCAAACACCGCATCAATTTGCTCGTCGGTTGCTAAATCCGCCTCCTCATCGTCGCTCTCATCATCCCCAAACCACGTCACCAAATCCACGGGAATATTCACCGGGAGTAACACCGCGTACTCCACACCATTCATCTCAAACTGATGTTCAACATAACAAGGGAGCGATCGCCCCTGGTCATCGGTAACAGACACAATGGTGCTATGAGGAGTTTCGTTCATGGATGATTCAACACCGCTAAAGACTAAAGAATGACAACCTGTCGGGACAGATCGCTCCCCTTAAGATAGCACGGGGGGCGATCGCCGTTGCACCCTGGCCACAACCCCCTAGCCACAACCCCCTAGCCGCGACCCCCTAACCGCTACTCCATCGTTAACACCACTTTCCCCGACATCGATCCCGCCTCAATCCGTCGATGGGCCTCGGCCGCCTCCGCCAAGGGAAACACCTCACTCACCTGAACCTGCAACGATCCCCCATCAAACAAGCGTCCACATTCGCGCAGAATTTTCGCCTGTTCCGCCTGTTCCTCCCGTAAATCGAGCAACATCGGCGTTAACATCAACTCCAAACCCACGCGCAGATTCCGTTGACGCGCTCCCTTCAAATTGCCATCCTCACTCGGTTGCAGCAACGTCACCACATCCCCATACAGGTTCACCGCCTCGCAGCTGCGATAAAACGTCTCACCGCCGACCGTATCAAACGCCACATCAACCCCTTCCCCATCAGTCCAGTCCAGCACCGCCTCAACAAAATCCTGCTGAGGATAGAGAATCGGCAAATCCGCACCTAAACCCTTGACAAAATCCGCTTTTTGTGCATTAGATACCGTCGTGGCGACCATCGCACCTTGACGTTTCGCCAACTGCACCGCCACATGGCCCACACCGCCGGCTCCAGCGTGAATTAAAACCCGTTGTCCCGCACAAAGACGAGCGCGGTCATAAAGCGCTTCCCAAGCCGTAATCAACACCAGAGGCGCCGCCGCCGCTTCCTCAAAACTCAACGATTGAGGTTTTGGCGTTAAACAATGCTGTTCCACCAGAGCATATTCAGCATAATTGCCCTGAGATCCTCCCAAACCCCCAAAGCAGAAATACACCGCATCTCCCGGGCCAAACCCCGACACATGGGGGCCAGCCACCTCCACAACCCCAGCCCCATCGCAGCCCAGAATATCCGGGGAACCATTCGAGATAAACGTTCCCCGTTGTCGCACCTTCGTATCAATGGGGTTAACTCCAGCCGCCTTCAGTCGAACCAACACCTGAGTTGGCGTTTGAAGTTGGGGAACCGGCAGATCCCGCAGTTCTAGCACATCAGGCGCACCCGCACCCGTCATCACAACAGCTTTCATCGCACTCTATCCTCACTCATCAATCATCACCCAGCGGCCTACACCCCCAAATCCCACTCACCTCTCCCCCAAAGGGGGCAACCATAAGGGGACATTCCTACTGTTCCCTGTTCCCTGTTCCCTGTTCCCTGTTCCCTGTTCCCTGTTCCCTGTTCCCTGTTCCCTTTCTCCCCCTACAACTGCCCAAACCCTTTCTTTTTCTTCTGTTTCTTCTTCTTCTTAGACTTGCCGCCGCCAGGACCCCGGAAGCCAGGACGAGGGCCACCGCCGCCCATCATACCAGCAAAGGGATTCATGCCGGGCATTCCGCCCCCACCCATACCGGGGAGATTCCCTTGTCCCATTTGCTGCATCAGCGATCGCATCTTCTTGAAATCGCTCACCAACTTAGTCACATCCGACTCCTGAAACCCAGATCCCCGAGCAACCCGACGGCGGCGACTTGGAGAACTCGACAAGATCTCGGGGTTGGTGCGTTCCTCAACCGTCATCGAGCCAATCATAGCCTCAGAGCGTTTGAGTTGAGTTTCCCCCTTCTGTAAATCGTCATCGGAAATCTGTTTCCCCATCCCTGGGATTAACTTCATAATCCCCCCCAGAGATCCCATACTCTTCATCAAGCGGGTTTGTTTGAGGAAATCATTAAAGTCAAACTGAGCCGAGAGGATTTTCTCCTGCATCTTCTCAGCATCAGCCAAGTCCACCTGTTCAGCGGCTTTCTCCACCAAAGACAGCACATCGCCCATTCCCAAAATACGGGAGGCCATGCGATCGGGGTAAAACGGTTGTAAGGCTTCGACCTTTTCCCCCATCCCCACAAACTTAATCGGCGCCCCAGAAATCCGTCGCACCGAGAGAGCCGCCCCACCGCGACTATCCCCATCTAACTTGGTGAGAATCGCCCCACTGATGCCAATTTCTTGATCAAAGGTGCGCGTCAGCGTGGCCGCTTCCTGTCCCGTCATGGCATCCACCACCAACAGGGTATCGTGAGGTTGAATCGTCGCCTTGATGCGCGCCAACTCCGCCATCATGTCCGTGTCGATTTGCAAGCGTCCCGCCGTATCGACGATGACGGTATCAATCCCGTCGGCTTTAGCTTGTTCGACCCCCTGACGGGCAATCTCGACGGGGTCCGCATCGGTTCCCATCTCGAAGACGGGGACATCAATTTGCTCCCCGAGAGTTTTGAGCTGATCGATCGCCGCCGGGCGATAGATATCCGTCGCCACGAGCAGGCTAGAGCGGTTCAGTTTACGCAAATGCAGAGCCAACTTTGCCGAAGCCGTGGTTTTCCCGGTCCCCTGTAGCCCCGCCATGAGGATAACCGTGGGCGCCACATCCGCATGAGCCAGAGGGACATTGCTCTCCCCCATGATGGCCACTAATTCATCATTGACAATTTTGATGAATTGCTGATCCGGACGAACCCCGGAGATGACCTCAGCCCCCAGGGCTTTCTCTTCAACATCGGCCACAAATTCCTTGACCACTTGCAGGTTCACGTCGGCAGTGAGGAGAGCGCGACGAACCTCTGTCAAGGCATCTTGAATGTTGGCTTCCGAGATTTTGTCTTGTCCTCGGAGCTTTTTCCAGGCTTCTTCTAAGCGTTCAGCAAATGCGTCAAACATGAAATATTGGGGTTAGCAGAACGAACAGTGATTATTAGCAGCCGGCGGGGGTTGCGCCTTGGCTTCCCTAAGAATAGCAAGAATTGGGGCGGGGATTCGAGAGACGGTTTTCCCCCATCGCCGCCTGGGAACGATCCGCGCTAGGATTTTAACGTTCCAAATCTGTTTCCCCTACGCGCCGAACCTGCAAGCCTATGTTCTTCGACGAACTTCAACCCATCTTCAAAGAGTTGACTGCTGAGCCGATCGCGTTTTTCGGTGGCTTTGTCTCTGGAGTGCTACGCCTGGATTTAGCTGAAGAGCCACTCAAGAGTTGGGTTGGCCCAACCACCGAGTCAACGACCTCATCAGCGTCTGGCTCGAGCAGCGATCGCGACAATGGCAATGGACCCCAATCTATTACCATTGAATAACTCGATTGTCAAGCTAAAACGCTCAAGATTTCCCAGAGACGGGCAGTCATAGATGTAGAACGAAAAAAGGAGGGGCGCGATGCTCCTCCTTTTTTCGTGCTTTCTGGTCAGGTTCAGGGATGGATATCCCCACTCTCAGCCCTAGCTGTGACAAGTACAGCCCTTGTGTCCACAGCCAGCCCCATCGGGATGACCATCGGCACAAGCTTGACTGCAATAGGGTTTGTCGTCTTTCATCACCGCGTTTTCCAAGCTGACGATACAGAGACACGAATCGCAGGCGCATTTCATTTGAGTTACGGTTGCCATGATTAAATATCCTTTTTGTTTACAACATCTGAACAGTTATTCAGATATTAGCACAACAACCCAGCCCCGACCACAAAACCGGCAAAGCGTAACAGAGCTTTAACAATTCCCCGAAAGAGGGCGCCCACCAGAAAACGCCTCTTGCCTCTTGCCTCTTGCCTCTTGCCTCTTGCCTCTT